>DGDS01000005.1:595-22340 GCA_002385575.1 Caryophanales bacterium UBA3946
TTTGGTGAACCGGTCCCTCGTGCCAACATCCTGGGTGGTCATGGTGAAGGTCTGGAACGACATTCTCAGACTGTTGCAGGCGAAGATTTGTTTCGAGGCACCGGATAGAATCTGTTCACCGGAAGTATGGGTGAAATCCGCGTCGGAGATCCAGATGACGGGGTCTGAAGTAATCGTCGTGTCATCCAACATATAAACCCACGTGTTCTGATTGGCTTCCCGATATGGGGTGCGGAAATACAGGAAGAAGATGATCCACTTGTCATTTTCAGTGGCGTTTTGAAGCGAAGGCGCGTCCGGATTGGAGATATCAAGTATCTTGAAGTCGGAATAGCCGTTCGCCGTGGTGACGGGATCGAGGACTATGCTTCCCGTGGAACCGCCGAAATTGATGCTCTTAATCTTTTCAACGATCTTCTCATTCGTGATGAGGTTCGTGAACGTAACACCGTCAAGCGAGACTTCTATACCGGTTCCGGATGTGATCTCGGCTTCGAATTGCTCAACGGCAACCGTGGTCGTTAACGTGAACCAGGCGAAAGTCGTTGCTCCCAGAGTGATGAGAGCGAATACGGCTGCAAACAACGAAATGAATAATTTGCGTGTCAGGTTTTTCATTCTTAACTCCTTGTCTTATTTTTTACTCATTGTTAATTTAAATTTCAATTGAATTTTAATTGAATCCCGAATAATAGAAGCGAAACAATCAGCATCCCAGCCTTCAAGCCAAATGTTAACGGTTAATATTCCCCGATAATAAGTTTTTCCCGCGTCATTTTTATCCACGGTTTCGATTAGCGTCATTACTTTCGAATCATAACTTAAAGGCACATAATGATTGGTAGGGCTAAATTCGGTTAACTCATACCTAACCTCAGGTACGACTTCCGGTATCGTAATGTTCTCTTTCCTTTTGGCTCTGAAATAGGCGAAGGCGCCGTAGGGCTTGCCATAACCTCTTTCAGGATTACCACTCGGGTCAAAGATGAATGACGAAAGTTCGTCCTCGCCTCTCCTGTCAAAAGGATTGGCCTCATCTTTCACCTCCACAAACGATATGCGTATTGCTTCCGCGCCATAATATATCCCCCTTTGGCCGGGGCGGACAATATCTGTCAAAGGATCGGGCCCGTTTTGAAAAGTATTGTCTGCACGCCAGTTTATCCCCCGTGACACTACATATGTCCCGTCGGCAACATCCTCATAGACAATGTCATTGCTGACATTATCGACCAGGTATACGTCCCGCTTGCCGGCGTCGGTCGTGCGGAACCAGAATCTCAGTGAAATATAATCCTGGTTCGCCCGGACCGGCCCTGCGTTAAGCGGTCCGCCCGAAAAGTTTTTTCCGTCCAGCGACGTCACATCCTTCAAAATCAGCTCGGTGCCAATCGTATCCCAGATCAGACTTGCCGGAAGCTTCTTGTAATAATTCTCGCCATCGAGCGAGATCTCAAGATGGTCGCCAGTGGTGATATTGAGCGACAGGTTGTCTAAAACGTTACTCGTCGCAAACGAGAACCACGCGTACGTTACCGTTCCCAGTATGGCGACGGAAAAAACGAGCGAAATGATTGAAAGGTTGAACTTGCGAAGGAATTTGATCATGGCGTCTCCCCGTCCATCCTACTCTTCCGCTTCCTCATCGTCCGCGATGTCAAATTTCATTCGCAATTTTATCATACCGCCGAGCAGGCTGTCATTGCAATCGGGGTCCTGCCCCTCAAGCCAGATGATCACGGAGAATTTCTTCACCGCGCCCGGCGGAAACGCCAAAATCGTGTCTTCACACACAGTTATGTCATCAACAAAATACAGGGCTTCCGGCATGGCCAGGTACTGGTGCTCGACCGTATCAGGCTTCTGGAACAGCCTTTCCGTTTCGTCATCCTCGATCAGAAGCACCCGCACCGCCGCATCGGCGCTGCGATAATTCTCGGTAATGTAGATCCGGTATTTGATGTCTACCGCCGTATCGCCGGTATTCTTCAGGTAGTAAGTGAAAGCGAGATATGAGAACTCGGGATCAATGTAAGAACCCGGGGTTTCCTTTACGAGGTTGCGGTTGATATCGGCATAAGAGATGTTGTCAACCTCACCGATGGATGCGGCGTACAATCGCGGTTCCGGTTTGACGAAATTCTCGTCAGTGGAGAGGAAGATGCCGCGGCGGAATTCATCCCGGTCGAGCATCACGATGAAGTTGCCGGTGTTTGCCCCGAACCAGGCGAGAATCGCCAATACTGCCGAAAACAAACCGGTGATTAAGATACCGATGGTTATCACGCCTTTACGGAAAAACGCGCTTTTTACCGTCAAGGCCTTTGCTGCGCGCAAATTAATCACCTCTCAACTTGTGCTTTTTTCGGTAAAATCCCGACATATCACGCTCAGTTCTTTATTTTTTCAATTTTTTTGCATATTTTGTTATATTATAACACAGCGCTTTTTCTCGGTCAAGAATTTATGAAAAATAAATTTGCGATGAATTTTAAATTTCTGGGATGGAAGGAGTGCTTTGTTCCTTTTTCCAGGCGGCGTTTTCGATAAATTTGTGCAAATCAGCAACCAGAAGCGGCTTCGAGAAATAGAAGCCCTGGACGAGGTTGATGCCCATCTTCCGCACCGTCGCCAGCATTTCCTCGTTCTCGACGCCTTCGGAAACGATCAGGATCTTATGCTTTTCCGCAAACTCCACGATCAAATCGGTGATGCGCGTGTTGATCAACGAATCGCTTTCGAAAAACTGGCGGTCAAGCTTGATGATGTCGATCGGCATTTTTTCCAGGGAAGCAAGGGCCGTGTAATCCAGGCCGAAACCGTTGATCGCGAGCAGGAAGCCGGCCTTTTTAAAACTGTATATGTTCTGCTTGATCGTCCCGTCTTTTTCCGCCAAGGCAAAATCGGTGACTTCCAGGCAGATGATGTCGGCGGGGATGTTATACTTCCGGACGATCTTCTGGAATTCCTGCGGGAGGCTGTCCTCCATCAATTGCTTCGTGCTCAAATTCATATTGAAGATACAATCGACTTCGGGGAAATTCTTCCGCAGTTCCATGTATTCCTTGGCCATCGTCTCGATTCCCCAGATGCCGATCCAGTTGATGTCGCCGGTCTGCTCCATCGTGTTGATGAACTGTACCGGCGTCAGCACCCCGTGCTTGGGATGGTTCCACCGGACGAGCGCTTCGACGCCGAAAAACTTGTTCGTTTCGACGTTGATGATCGGCTGGTAGTAAAGCACGAATTCCTTGTTTTCCATCGCCTTCTTGAGGTCGTAATGGTATTCGACGTCGCCGCCGCGGCCGTCGGTCATCGAAGCCGAATAAACGGCGAAGGAATAGCGACCCGCTTTTTTCGCGCTTTGCAGGGCGAGTTGGAGGGAATTCATCAACTGGTTGAACTTCTTCCCGTGCGCCGGGTAGTAGCAGACGCCGATGCAACCGGTGAACTGGACGGTCGTGTCGTGATAGATCCGCACCGGCTTCTTGATGACCTCGAGCAGTTTTTTCGCCAGTTCCAGGCACTGGAATCGGTCGTAATCGCTGCGCATGAAGATCAAAAATTGCGTCGTCTTGTAATTGGCCATCTGTACCCGCTTTGGCAGACTCTGCGACATATGGTACGCCACCTTTTCCAGGGCGCGGGCTGCGTCCTTGTTTCCAAAGGCGTTGGTAATGTCGGCGTAATTGTCGATGTCGACGTAGAGGAGGGAGAAGGATACTTCCGGAGTAATTTTGGCCAGGTACGAGTTGATCGAAGAGACCAAAGCCGTTTTCGTAAGCAAACCCTCAAGAATGATCGATTGTTCTTCCTTGTAAACGCGTCGATCCCGTCTGACAAGCACGATCAGACCGATGGTGAGCAGGACCGTCAGAATCAGGACGCCAAAAAACACCATGATGTACGTTTCGTTGGTCATTTGCAGGAACATAATCCACCTACCTTAAAAAGTCGTAATCGTCGTCGATGATGTCTTCTATCTTCTTCTCGCTGTTCGCGTTGTATTGCTCGATCAGTTTGACCACTTCCTGCTTGGTTACCACCTGGGAGATCAAAAAGCCCTGGATGATGAAGCAGCCGTTCTGGTTGAGGAAGCTCTTCTGCTTTTCTGTCTCGACGCCCTCGGCGACGACCTCGATCTCCAGCGAATTCGCCAGTGAAATGATCTTGGATACGATCGCGCGCGCATGACGGTCGTTTTCCAGCCCCTTGATGAACTCGCGGCTGATGGAAATGCCGTCAATCGGCAAATCCTTCAAATACAGCATCGAACTGTAGCCGGTCCCGAAATTGTCGAGGTGGATCTGGAATCCGTGTTTCTTCAACGTGAAGAGCTTGTCCACGATCGAATCGAAGGATTCCATCAACATCGTTTCCGTGATCTCGATAATGACCGAATCCTTCTTCAACCGGAAACGGTCGAAGGCGGAGGTCATGTCGTAGACGAACCCAGACTGCAGGATCTGCACCGGCGAGATGTTGATCGCGACTTTGACGTTGTATTTTTCAAACTCCTTCGCCGTCTGGAACGTCTCGTTGATGATGAAGCGTCCAATCTCCACGATCAGGTTGTTCTGCTCGGCAAGCTCGATGAAGAGCGCCGGCGAGTCAAGCGCGTATTTGGGATTGTCCCAGCGCAACAGCGATTCCACGGCCACGATCTGGTTGTTCGTCGTGTTCAGCTGCGGCTGGTAAGATACTTTGAATTCCTTGTTCTTCAGTGCGGACACGAGGTCGGTTTCCATCGCCTGCGTCCGGGTGAACACCTGTCCCATCCCGAGGTCGTAAACGACGACGTTCGTCCGCCGCGATTCCTTGGCCCGTTTTAACGCCAGCAGGACGTTGTCATAGGCGTCGTAGGAAGTAAGAGTGCTATACCGGGACGGGTCGATTTCGAAGACGCCGACCTTGACCTCGATGTTGAAGAGGTTCCCGGCCACATCGATCGGTTTTTCGAACAACGCTGCCAGGCGCTCGCTCCAGTCGATGGCGTCCTGGTATTTGGCAAGATTCAAAAGCAAAGCGACGAACGTTCCGACATCGACGTGATAGAGGATCGCTTCAAACCCGGTAAGCATCGATTTGATCGTTTCCGTAACCTTAGCGAGCGTCGCTTCGCCGGTCTTCTTGCCGAAGAGGCGCTGGATGTTCTTAAAGGACGTAAGTTCGATCGCGACGATGACGTTGCGCTGGCTCAATGCTTCCTCGTTTGCGAACAAATTATCAAGTTTGATGCTGAGATAGTTCTTATTCGGAAGCTGGGTACTTGGATTATACAGGGCCATGTTCCGGTGATATTCGAAATCCTTCTGCTGGTTGGTGATGTTTTCGCCCAAAAGGTAATAACCGGAGGTGCTACGCACCGGGATCAACCGTAAATACTCAAGGGTGCCGGTCGTGGAGAGGTACTGCACGGTGAAGGGATCCTGCTTCTTGATGTCAAGCATCAAATCGGCGCTCGTTCTCGCCAGCTTGAAATCAAGCACGGTGCGAATCTCCTTCCAGTCGCGGATATTCTCACGGCAGGTGCGGTTGAATCCCGTGATCCGGCCCTTGCGCGTGATCTTGATGATAAACGGCTTATTATAGTAATACCGACGTTTGGAAAACTCGATATCGGTGTTTTTCTTGTTCAGGTAGAAAAATACGAGGACCACATAGATCAGAAAACATGCAGTCGATACGGCGACCATGTATAAAGCTGGCAGGAATATGAACGAAGCACTTTTATACAAGCCGGTTTTCGGGAAGGACTGGATCACGACGATGTCGCCGGTGGTCAGCGGCCGATAGGCGAGGAAAACCGCCTTTCCGGCCACATTGGTCCGAATCTGCCCGGCTTTCTTCGCGGCCAGGTCGGTTTGCATCTGCTCGAGCGCGGATGCGGGCGCCTGGTTCAACACTTCGGTGAACAACTGTTTCCCAAGTCCCTCCAGGTCCTCGCGGTAACCGATATATCCTGAAGCGGAAGCAATCATCGCCGTATTTTCCGGGTCGTCGCCGCGCGTAAAAAACGGCGTGAAGTATTCGTCCGCGGAAAAATAAGCGACGATATCGCCGCTTTTGAAGATGCAATACTCGGTGTCGTCCTCAATTCCGGTGAAAGCGTCACTTAACCGGTATACCGCCACGCTCTGATCATAGTAACCCGTCGCCTTGAACGCTTCGGTCGCCGGGTAAATCGTGCCGCCGGTCGTAATACCGTCGTCCTTGATCTCCGCAAATTCGACGATGGCGACCCCCGATGGTTTCAGATCATCCTTGTTGGCGTTCAATTCCGCAAGCGTCTGATGCGTGGTCACGAAAGCGACGAAATCATCATAGTCGCTTTCCAGGCGGAGGTCGATCGCAAGCGCCACTTGCCGCGAGACCTCGGTCACGGTTTCCGTCGCCATTTTCTCGCTCGTCTTATCGGCGGTATCGGTATATATAAACGTGGAGGAAAGGAATATTACCACCAGAACGAAAACGAATATGATTGAAACGTTGGAGTAATACTTCTTCATCATCAACCCTCACAAAACATGCAACATGTTTGTATATGTATATTTTATCATTGTTTTTACTATTTAGCAATTCAAAAAAGCAAAAATCCCTTAAAACTATTATTTTAAGGGATAATTCTCAATTTTCCGCCGACATGAGCGACTGGCGATGACTTCGGGCTGGCCGTTCAGACACGCTTTTAACGTCGCGATGCTTACGCAATCGCCTTCTTCCAGGAACCGCACGCTGATGATCACCGACCGGCAGGATAGCGGCGGTAAATTTTCGATGGCAACGCTTATAACGCCGTCCGCGACGGAAAACGGGTCAGCGGAAACAATGTCAAGGTAAGTAAAAGGGACGCCTTTCAACCTGTGGGTCAGGATGAGGTTCGTAAATTCTCGCGGCTCGTAGTTGAAAAGCGTTATGACGATCCGCGCCGCGCCCTGCTCCCCGCAAATCCGCTGCGTCATGAGCAGTTTCGGACAATTGACGACGGGGACGGCGATGACCAGTTCGCTTTCAGGATGGTTGTTTCGAAAAAGGGTAATCCGGCTGTGATGGACCCCGCGCGCGCAAACTCCCCTCATCGCCCGATCCGCCCCGTGATCTGCAGCCGGACGGATGCGTGCGCCGGGATTTCATCAAAAACGACGATCACAGCGCCCTTCCGCTGGATCACCCGGCCGCCCTCCGCCCGGACCGAAAACCCGGCCTCGTCCTTTCCGGTAATGACATCCGGGAACGATTGATGGTAAAGGAGGTCTTGCGCGGGGACGGGCGAATCGTTTTTGATCTCAACGGTAAAGACGATCTTATTGCCGGGGTAATAATGGCGGTCGCCGTGATTCAACTTGCACTTGACTTTCAAAGTTTCGGAACCTTCCCTGTTCATGGCCATCACCCGTTATTACTATATGAGGAAGGAAAAACACCGGGCCGGGCTTTCGCTTTTCCCGCGAAAAAAAGTAAAAAAGTCTTTATTTTTCGTAAACAATCTGGTATAATATCTTATGCTGCGACTGCTCCTATAGTTTAATGGCAAAACAAAGCAATGGTAATGCTTAGATCCTAGTTCGATTCTAGGTAGGAGCACCATATCTAGTTGGCCCGTCCGATGCGAAAGCGTCGGATTTTTTTATTGTAGGAATATAGTCTGGTTTTTGTTATAATGATTACGGAATCAAAATATTATCGGCGGGTGAAAACATGATAATTCTCATTACCGGGGCCACGCACACCGGCAAAACCAAGCTGGCGCAACGCCTCCTCGAAAAGCACCATTATCCCTATCTGTCGCTTGACCACCTCAAGATGGGTCTGATCCGCAGCGATCAAACCGACCTTACCCCGGAAGATGACGACCGGCTTATCGCATATCTCTGGCCGATCGCCAGGGAAATGATCAAGACGGCGATCGAAAACGACCAGCACCTGATCGTCGAAGGCTGCTACATCCCCTTTACCTGGCAAAAGGATTTCTCCAAATCTTACTTGCGATCGATCAGGTTTATTTGCCTGGCGATGACCGACGAATATATCGATACGCGTTACGAAAAGATCGCGGCCCATGCCGGGGATATCGAAAGCCGGCTGGACGATTCCTATCTTGACAAGGAACTTTTGAAACGTGACAATCGCCTTTACATCGACGGATGTCAAAAGCATAACCTGCCGCTATGTTTGATCAACGACGACTATGAAGAGGCCCTGGACACGCTTTTGGAAACGCTGATTGAACCGGATCAAAAAAAATCCTCACCATTGCGGTGAGGATTTATTCTTTCCTTCCGAATTCCTCGTTCATGACCTCGATGAATATCCGGGCCGCTTCTGGATCGAACTGGGTTCCGGCGTTCAACCGGATTTCCTCAAGCGCCTCCTCGTGGCTCATGGCGTCCCGGTACGGCCGGTTCTCGGTCATCGCATCATATGCGTCGATGATCGCGATGATGCGGGAAAAGAGCGGGATCTGTTTACCCTTCAAACCCTGCGGATAGCCCTTGCCGTCCCAGCGTTCGTGATGACAGAGGATATAGTTGGCGATCGACATCAGTTCCGGCGAGGCCATCGCGATCCGATAGCCGATTTCCGGATGCTTCTTCATCTCGATCCATTCCTCGGCGGTAAGCATTCCGGGTTTTTTCAGGATGTTGTCGTCGATGCCGACCTTGCCGATGTCATGCAGGGCCGCGAGCAGCGCCAGCTCGTCCAGCTCGACTTCCGATAAGTTGAGACGCAATCCCACCAGCCGCGATAGGCGCTGCATCCGTTCGGCATGCTCTTCGGTCTCCTGGCTGCGGGCGTAAACGGTCGACTTGATCGAGGAGATGATCGCGCTATGGGAACTCTTGCGTTCCAGGAGTTTCCGCTTGTACATGTAATCTTCGGCGATCTTTCGAATCTTGCTATAGGGTTCGGTTTCCGACGTCTTCGTCGCGAACCCGAGCGCAAGGTTGATTTGGAAGACCTCGTTTCGGATCTGTTTGTTATATTCCTCGCAGGCGCGCTGGATCCGCTTTAAGATTGCGTTCGCGCGGATGCTGTCAGTCTTCGGCATGAGGATGCTGAACTCGTCGCCGCCGGTGCGGGCGAGGACATGGCCTTTCTGGCAGCAGCTCTGCAGGACATTGGCGGTCCTGATGATCAACGCGTCGCCTTCCTGATGCCCGAGGGCGTCGTTGAGGAGTTTGAGACCGTTGATGTCACCGACGATGAGCGATAAGGGGAGGTATTCCGGATTGTCATATTTTTCCCGGGCCCGGTCGAAATAGATGCGGTTGTACAAGCCGGTCAGATTGTCGTGGTAGCTTAAGTACTCGATTTCCTTCTGTTTCTTCTTCTGGTCGGTGATGTCGATGACCAGTCCCTCGATCGCCACGATCTCTCCGGCGTCGCCGTAGATGATCTGGCCTTGTTCAAGGACCCACTTCTCCTCCCCGGAGGCGGTGATAATGATGTATTCCTCACGGAATTTATTGTCGGTGCCAATCAGTTTGTTCCATTTTTCCCAGATCGGGGCGCGGAATTCCGGCTTGATCAGGTCGTTATAAGAAATATCCCGGTTGTAAAGGATGCTTTCCGGCTGGTAGCCGGTCAGATCATAACAGCCCTGGGAGACGAATTCCATCGTCCTTTGCGGGTCGAATTTACAGCGGTACGCCATCCCGGGCATGTTTTCCAGCAGGACGCTTTTACTGCGCTCGCTTTCCCGCAGTTCGTGCTCGACGTTCATCCGGTTCGTGACGTCGGAGAAGGTGATGACCGCGCCCTTCAACTCACCTTCATGGTAATACGGATGGGAATTGAATTCGGCGTAGAAATACGTCCCGTCCTTTCGCAGGAACACTTCGTATTCCGACTCCCGGTCCTTGTCCACGAACAGACGGTCGATGATGTCGTTTACGAAATGGTCGGGGTGACCAAAATGATGGTGGTGCATGATTTTGTTCATGTCCTTGCCGATCAGTTCCTCGGGACGGGAATATCCCAGCAGGCGCAGGCACCTGTTGTTACAGAGGATGCAGCAGCCATTCGTGTCGACGACGCATATGCCTTCGTTGGTGACGTCGAACAGGACCTTCAACTGCTCCTCGTACAGGGTCAACTTCCGGTCGGCCTCGGCCTGACCCGCAAATAATGCGACTAAAAAGCCGCTCTTGGGCATCGTCGCCGTTACCCGGTAACGGGTACCCGTTATGCTTGCATAGTAAAAATCCGCACTTTGTTCTGCGGTAATCTCCTTGAACCGCGCGATCAGGGCTTCGGTGTCGGCGTTAATCTCGGATAACGCGCGGCCGAGCGCCTTCGGTCCGGTAACGCCAAGACATTTGTAAAAAACATCGTTGGCTTCGATGCACTTGTAATCAACGGCCATCCCCTCTTTGTCATAAAGAATCTTAAAACAAGCTAGTCCGATATCTCCAATAGTAAAAAGGTTGCGATAAAGTTGGTTCTTCATTGAAAACTTCTCCCTATATTCTTGAATTTCATCGTTTCAATACTTGTTGCCTTAAGATACCTGAATTGTAATCAACAATCAATCCTACATACTGCCGTTTTTCTTTCTTATTACTATTGTCACGGTCATCCTTCTTTGGAAAAAATGGAATAACCGCTGACATTATAACATAAAAAATGTAAATTTGAAAGGAATATTTCGATTTTTCTGAAAAAATGAGATTTTCTTGTCATAAAAAAAAATCCGCTGCGCGGATTAGTTTCCCCTGATGATTTTAACGATCTCGGCGGGTTTCGCCGCCACGCGATCCGGATTCAGGGCGAGCAGGTCGTTTTCCGGCCAGAATCCCCAGGTCACGGCGATGACGGGCAGTCCGGCGGCGCGGGCCGTGAGAATGTCGATCTCCGAGTCGCCGACGTAAAACAGCCGGTCACGGTTGGCGTCAAGATTCAGTTTATGAATGGCGAGATACAGGCTGTCGGGCGCCGGCTTCGGCATGATCCCTTCCTGGTTGCCGATCGCAACGTCGATCACATCTGCGAAAAACGCCTGCCGTAACGCTTCCACGCCGTCCTGGAATTTGTTCGAAACGATCGCAAGCACCGCGCCGGCTTTCTTCAGATCCTGAAGCATCTTTTCGATTCCGGGATACGGCCGCGTCTTGTTTCTGATGTTTTCGCGATAATTGGCGCAGAAACACTCGTAACACTCCCGGAACGTATCGGCAGGAACATCTTCCGGCAAAGCCCTTTGCATCAGCTTTTTCACGCCGTTTCCGACGAAGCCCTTGATTTCCTTGAGCGTCCGCGTCGGAAAGCCATAACGGCGCAGGGCGTGGTTGACGCTGTCGGCCAGATCACGCAACGTGTCAAGCAAAGTGCCGTCAAGGTCAAAAATGACGCCGGTCTTCGTTTGACCGTCCATACTATCAACTCCTTGCAAAAAGTACTAGATATTATATCATCATGAAGCGAAAATGTCCAATGAAATGACGACCGGAATTTCCGTAAAAACGGCCGCCAAAGCGAAAAGCGATGAGGTCAGGGCCTGATCGTTTTTAGTTTTCCCCGATGCTTTTCACTTTTTCAAGGTAATATCTTTCTTCCCTGAGCATGTGGTCAAGGATGAGCGGGTTGAACGTTCCGGTCGTGAACAACTTGCATTCCTTTTTCAACCTTTCGATCGTTTCCAGGAAGGCGGTGAAATTGTTCATGAGCATCGCCGTCTCGGCGTTGAAATTCGCCAGTTCGCCGTTGCGTTGCGTCGTTCGCTCGTACATCAGATACATTTCGTTCGCCTTTTTGAACGCCTCGTCAAACCCGCGCATGAAATCGACGGCCGCGTTGAAATACTCCGCCTCGACGCCGTCCAACTGCGAAGCCACATACTTCGCGTGCCCTGAGGCGTCGGGCAGCCAGACCTTATGGAGCCGGATGTTTTCGAGGACTTTGTTTACGCGCAGGCTTTCGTCGGCGATGCAAAGGAAACGGTAATACTCCATCGCTTCGTTGATCATATGGTTAAGGAAAGTCGGAGTCATCGCCAGTTCGATCCGGCAGGACATCAGTTTTTCCAAAAGCGTCTTTTTGAACTGGGTGAATTGCACCACGGCGGTCTTGTTCTCGGCGAGCAGATTCGGGATGACCTCCGGGTTCAGTTCCGGCGGCAGCTCGCTTGCGTTTTGATGAAGCCCATCAAACAGTCCGTAGAAATGCTGGGTCTTGTCGATCGTCTCCGTCTCCCGCGGCGAAAGGGCGGTATATTGGAACAAGGCGTGATCCCGCATGATCCGCGTCCAAAACTCAATCTCTTTCACGATAGCAAACATTCATATCCTCCTCGCATAATTCAATACACTATATGAAGAAAAGCGGGAAGTATACGAATATTTGCCTTGAATTTAACCATGGAGCCAAAAGGAACGCCATAATAAAAAACAAGGTTCTTCGCCTTGTTTAGTTATTGCCATTATCCTTTAGAAAAGCTTTTGTTAGTTGTTCGAGATGATGATCTTCGCGATTTCCTGGTTGAGACCGTCGAAACGGTTATCGCCATAGAGGCGGAAATAAAGGCAACTGAGGAAACTCCTGATGTTGTTTTTACGGATGATGTTGCTGTAGCTTTTTTCCTTCTTCATCCGGAAACGCTGGAGCCAGCTGAAGACCTTGCTGTCGCTGATCTGCCGCCGCTTGAGGACGGCGACCGCGACCCTGGCCATCCGGTCATCCTCGTTGTGAATGTAACCATAGTAGGAAATGGTGGCCTTCTTCTGAAGCGCGAATAAAATCTTCAATAGCATCTCGGCGTTGGCCTCGCGGAGCATCGCGAATTGCAGGAGGGCATCAGCCCCGTGCGCCGCCCCATGGGCCCAGCCTTTTTTGTTGATGTAGCCGCGGACGTCGAAATCGCTTTGATAAGAATCGATGACACGGTTGAACATCCCTTCCAGTTCCGGCAATGAAAACACGGGGCTTTTCCGATGATAGTTGATGATCGCGGCGATTACGAGCATGGAGAACGTCCGGCAGAAAATGCTGTCGTCAAACTTCCGGCATTTGATCGTGATGTTTTCCAGGCACGTGGTGCTGATTTCCTTGATCTCTTCCGGTTTCAAAAGCCCGCTGTTGATGACGTGCTCGATATACGGATAAACAAGGTTGTCGCGGATCGTCGGATCGGCGTCGCCGATGTACTTCATCGCCTCCTTAGTGAGGAAAAAAACTTCGTCGGAGTTGATTTCCTCGAAATTTTCCCGATACCCTTTTAGCAGTTCCGTAAATTCATTCTTATCCATATTTGCTTTATCCAATCACATATTTTATATACATATTATACAATATTCGACCCCAGATTTCAAGAAAAATCGCAAAATACCTACGATCCAAGATCCTTTGACCAGATAGATATTTATATTCACAAACAGAGCGATTTTTGCTATAATAAAACCAACAAAAAACGAGGAAAATCATCATGATCAACTTTCTCAACGACTACTCCCAAATCGCCCACGAAGCGGTCATATCATGCCTGATGGCCGCCGGAAAGACCGCTTTCCCCGGTTATGGCCTGGACGAGCGCTCGGACAAGACGGCCGGCATGATCAAAAAACTGATTAACCGCGACGCCGACGTCCATTTCATGATCGGCGGAACATCATGCAATAAAACCGTCATCGCCCATGCCCTGCGCCCTTACGAGGCGGTGATCGCCGTCACCAGCGGACACATCAACGTCCACGAGACGGGGGCGGTCGAAGCGGTCGGCCATAAGATCCTCACGGTCAAAGGTGTTAATGGCAAGATCCTGCCCGCTGAAATCCTGGGGATCCTTGAAACCCACAATAACGAGCACATGGTTATCCCGAAGATGGTCTATATCTCGAATTCCACCGAGACCGGGACGATCTACCGGAAGGCGGAACTCGAGGAAATCGCGCAGCTGTGCCGGGAACGCGGCCTCTTCCTCTTCCTCGACGGCGCCCGTTTGGGCGTGGCGCTCACCGCCGCCGAAAATGACCTGTCCCTGGCCGACATCGCCCGCCTGACCGACGTTTTCTATATCGGCGGGACGAAAAACGGAGCGCTTCTGGGCGAGGCGCTCGTCATCACAAATGATGAGTTAAAAATAAATTTCCGGTATGCGATGAAACAAAACGGCGCGATGCTCGCCAAGGGCTTCATCATCGGCATGCAGTTCGAAGCGCTGTTTACGCACGGGCTGCTTTTCAAACTTGCCGGACACGCGAACGCAACCGCGGCGAAACTGGCCGCCGGCCTGGAGGAACGCGGCATCAAGCCCGTATACCCGGTCGAAACCAACCAGGTTTTCATCTCCCTGCCCGAAGCCATGGCGCGGGAACTGGCGAAAAAATATTTGTTTGAAACCTGGGAAAAATCAGGAGACAAGCTTATTATTAGGCTTGTGACCTCATGGGCGACGGAAATGGCGGAAATCGATCAATTTCTCCGTGACCTGGATGAATATAAAAAATAAGACGCGTAAGTTGCGTCTTATTTTTTTATCTGGTTATTTACAAGCTTAAGCGATCGAGTTTCTCCATGTCCTCCGGCGCGATCTCGAAATCGAAAATCGCGAAGTTTTCCTTGATCCGCGCCTCGTCCTTTGATTTCGGCAATGGCAGGTAATGGCGTTGGAAACTCCAGCGGATGCAGATCTGGGCAACGGAACGACCGTATTTTTCGGCGATTTCCTTAAGGACCGCGTTTTCGATGATCCTCCCCGTCGCAAGCGGCGAGTATCCTTCAACGGCGATCAGTTTATCCCGGCAGTAGGCGATTGTCTTTTCCGGGACGGCGCCGGGATGGATCCTGATCTGGTTCGCCATCGGCATGATCTCCGCTGCCTCAAGCAACGGTTCCAGATGTCTGGGCTCGAAGTTCGACACGCCGATCGCCCTGATCTTCCCGTCGCGATAGAGTTTCTCCATCGCCCGCCAGGACTCGATGTTCTTTTCGGTGTAGTTCATCCCGTCACCGGGATCTCCCCACGGCTTTGGGGCATGAATCAAGTAAAGGTCGACGTATTCCAGTCCAAGGTTGCCAAGCGAGCGGTAAAAGGCCGCTTCCGTTTCCTTATAACCTTTGATCTCAGCCGGTAACTTGGTCGTGACGAAGATTTCTCGGCGCGTGATCCCGGAATCACGGAGCGCCTTTCCGACGCTTTTCTCGTTCCCGTACGCTAAGGCGGTGTCAATATGGCGGTAACCAGCGTTTAAGGCGTATAGCGTCGCCTTGTACGCGACCTCGCCCTCGGGAATCTGCCAGGTGCCAAAACCGATGGCCGGGATCGCGACGCCGTTATTCAAAATGATGTTCATAACTATCTCCTCCATTCGTCTCCATTATAACCTACCGCCGGCTTTCCGGCAACGCATATGCTTTAGAGTTTTCCGGAATCGAGCATCAGTTTTAATATCTCGGCAGGCAACTGGGTGATGATGTCGGAAGCGATCATTCCATGTTCTCCGTAAGTTTTGCGCGCGGCATGACCGGCGAGGGAATGAAGCGCGACCCCCAGTTCGCAGGCTTCCTCGGCCATATAACCCTGGGCGAGGAAGCTGGCGATGATCCCCGTGAGGACGTCGCCGCTGCCGGCGGTCGCCATCCCCGAGTTGGGACGCCGATAAAAGCGCGTCGCGCCGCCGCCGGCAATCATCGTCGTCGGACCTTTCAGGACGATCCAGAACGGATAGGAGCGCGCGACATTTTCCAGCGCCGCCAGAGGATTGGAAACGACGTCTGTAACCGTAAGTCCGAACAATCGGGCGAATTCCCCATAATGAGGAGTGATGACGATGTTTTCCTGCGTTAGGTTGAGAAGCTTCTTAAGGTAAAAGAGCCCGTCGGCATCGATCACAAGCGGGACTGGAAGCGCAAGCAGCCGCCTTAACGTCCGGTAATTGCCGGCGTTGCTTCGCCCCAGACCCATCCCAAAGGCGATGGTAGTCGCCTTTTCCAATGCCTTATCCGGTCGCCCGGGTCGGTAATCCTCAACGATTATTTCCGGTATGCGCGGGTTGACGTAACGGCGGTACTTACCGTTAACGGCAACGACCGCGATACCGGTTCCGCTTCGGAGCGCGGCCTCGGCCGCCATCAGCGGCGCCCCCGGCATCAGGCGGCTACCGCCAAAAATGACGACCTTGCCGTGATAGTATTTATGCGAATTTTTCCGCCGTGGGCGGATATGAGAAGCAAGTCGGGCAGTGGAAAGCAACGGCCGGACCGGTAAACTTTCCGGCTTGACGATGCCGATGCTGAGGACGATTTGCGAGCCGGAGAAGTCGCACGAGTCGTTTAACAGATTTCCGGGCTTATAGTATTGGATGACCAGCGTATAGGCGGCCTTGACGGCCGTCCCCATGACGAGGCCGTTATCGCCGTTGATTCCCGAGGGGATGTCAATGCTGAAGACGGTCGCGGCGCTCTCGTTGATGGCATCGATCATCTCGGTGTACAGGCCGTCGACGGGACGGTCCAGTCCGGTCCCGAAGATGGCGTCGACGATGTAATAGGCCTTGGAAATCTCGCTTTTGACCGCTGACACGTTCTCCTCGTTTACAATGACGACGTTTCCGGCGGCGGCTTCACCCAGCCGGCGGTAGCTTGCTTCCGCGGCCTTCGTCATTTTTCCCGGCGGCGCCATAAGAATGATGCGCGTCTGATAGTCATTGGCAAGCAGATGGCGCGCCAGCACCAGGCCGTCGCCGCCATTATTGCCGGGTCCGCAAATAACGTAGATGGGCTTGTCCCGTTCAATAAGGCGTTTGTCATTAAGGAAGCGGAATACTTTCGCCCCGGCCCTTTCCATCAATTCGGTCGCGGTGACACCGTAGACTTCGCACGTGTGGCGCTCGGCCTCCTTCATCTCCGCGACTGTCACGACTTCGTAACAGTTTCTTTTCATATAAACTCCCTGCCTACGGCAAATTTATTTTTTTCGTGGCAATTTTATCGACGAACTCGGTGTCATGCTCGACAAAAACAAGCGTCGCTTCTGCATCCGCGAGCAGTTTCTCGATCTGGATGCGCGAAAACACGTCGATATAGTTGAGCGGCTCGTCCCAAATGTAAAGGTGCGCCTGCTCGCACAGGCTGCGGGCGATCAGTACCTTCTTTTTCTGTCCGCTGCTGTAACGTTCCATATCCTGAGCGAAGAGATCGCGGGAAAAATCGAATTTGTCAAGAATTGTCTTAAAAAGGCTCATATCGATCCGGCATGATCGGGCATAGTCATCCAGGTTGCCGGAAAGTCCGGCAGCGGACTGGGGCACGTAGGAAATGATTAGGTTGGAGGCGCGGCGAAAATAGCCATCATACCGGATGTCAAGGCCCGCGATCAATTTCAAAAGCGTGCTCTTGCCGGAGCCGTTTTTTCCGGTAACGGCAATCCGTTCCCCGCGCTCGACGCTTAGCGATAGCGTCGGACCGACCTGTTTATCGCCCCGATACATCCTTAGGTCATGGCAATCGATCAACAGCCGGGAATGGTGTTTCAAAGGATGGATCTTCAATGCTTCGATCGCCTCGATGTTTTTCAAAAGCCCCGCCTTTTCCGCAATTGCTTTTTCCATCCTGGCTTCCGCCGTTTTCGAGCGTTTCATCATCTTCGCCGCCTTATGACCGATATAGCCCTTGTCTCTCTCGCAGCCAATTTTCGATTTTTCAGTGATATTTGACCATTTTCCCATCATTGCCTTTGCGTCGCGGAGACGGTCGATATCCCGGCGGAGGCGTTCGTTCTCCCGCGCCTCGAATTCATCGCGGTTTTTGCGATTAAGATACCAGCTGGAGAAGTTGCCTTTCTGGATCTCGATATCAGCGCGGTTGATGGCGAGGATGTGATCGACGCAATTGTCGAGGAAACGGCGGTCGTGCGAGACGAGGATAAAGCCGTTCTTGGCGTTCAGATAACGGGCGACGATTTCCCGGGACTTCAGGTCGAGGTGGTTCGTCGGCTCGTCGATCAATAGGTAACTATGCTCTTTCAAAAACAGGACGGTAAGCAGGACCTTCGTCTTTTCCCCCTCGCTCAGTGTCGCAAACTCCCGCTCCAGAACCTCCGGATCCACTTCCATCTTATTAAGTTCGCGCAAAAGACGCCATTCTTCAAGACCGGAAACGATCGTATGCGCGACTTCAAGCGCCGTCAAATGCTCATCCGTCACATGATACGGAAAATATTCAAAACCGAGGGGCGATTCGATCGTCCCTTGGTACGGGTATTTCCCCATCAACAAGTGTAGAAACGTCGTTTTTCCCCGGCCATTCCGACCGACGAACCCCAGTTTCCAGTCGGTGTCGATCTGGAACGACACATTCCGGAAAACCTCGATGTAACTGCCGGGATAGGTAAAGGATAAACCACTTACTTTGATTTGTGCCATGATAACCTCCTTTCGCATAAAAAAAATCACAAGAAAGAACGTCTTGTGACTGAGTAAGCGGAGAATGATTTCTGTGAAAATGAATTTCGCTCTTTCTTGATATCAGCATGACGAAAAAGGGGGTTCGCAGCCCTTTTTTTCGTTATGCAGTTAAGTTGGAAAGAGGTTAGTTCATGTGCGGTCTCCCTTACGTGATTATCAACATATTAATAAGGATTTATCAATACTGGATGCCCCATACGACGGCGTGCTTGGCGGGCGCGCCGCAGGCGATGCATTTTCCGATTTGCGGGGCGACGCCTTCGAGAATGCAGCGCGATTTCATCCCGCTGATCTCCTTCATCGATTCCTCGCACTCATGCCGGCCGCACCAGTCGCCTTTGATGAACCCGGCCTGTTTCGCCATGATCGCGGCCACCTCGGCCTTGTCTTTGGCGACGAAGGTCAGCTGTTCCATGCGCGCGCGGGCCCGCCCGTACAGGTTATCATGGATGTCATTCTGCAGCTTTTCAAGATAAGCCGGCAGGTCGATGTCCCTGGATACCGCGATTTTCTCCCGCGTGTCGCGGCGGGCGACTGTGATCTTGTTCTCGCTTAAGTCGCGAAGCCCGATCTCGATGCGAAGCGGGATCCCGTTGACTTCCGATTGGGCGAACTTGTATCCGGGGGACTTGTCGGAGCGGTCGATATAGCAAGTTAAGCCGGCCTGTTTGAGCAGCGCTTCCGTTTCTTCCGCCGCCTTCATGACGGCCTCATCCTCGCCAATGCCGACGATGACCGCCTTGATGGGGGCGATCCGGGGCGGGATGATCAGGCCGTTGTCATCGCCGTGGACCATGATGATCGCGCCGATGATCCGGCTCGACATGCCCCAGGAGGTCTGGTAGGCGTATTCCATCTCGTGATCAAGGTTGAGGAAGCGGATGTCGTAAGCCTCGGAGAACCTTTGCCCGAAATAGTGACTGGTGCCGGATTGCAATGCCACGCCGTTATACATCAACGCCTCGACCGTGAGGGTGTAGACCGCACCGGCGAACTTTTCCGACTCAGTCTTCCTTCCCCATATGACCGGGATGGCAAGCGTATCTTCCAGGAAGGTCCGATAAATATGGAGGATGTCGTAGGTCTCCTTTTCCGCTTCCGCGGCGGTGGCGTGAACGGTGTGTCCTTCCTGCCAGAAGAACTCGCGTCCGCGTAAGAACGGCCGCGTTTCTTTTTCCCAGCGCATCACGCTGCACCATTGGTTGTATTTCATCGGCAGGTCCTTGTGCGTTTTCACGACCTGACTGTAATAATCGCTGAACAAAGTCTCGCTCGTCGGGCGGATGCACAACTTTTCCTTGAGCTCGACCTGGCCGCCGATCGTGACCCAGGCGACCTCGGGAGCGAACCCCTTGACCAATTCCTTCTCCTTGTTCAACAGGTTTTCCGGAATCAGAAGAGGAAAGGCGACGTTCTGGTGTCCGGTTGCCTTGAGCATACCGCCCAGCTTGTTCTGGATTTCTTCCCAGAGCGCGTAACCGTTCGGCTCCATGATCGTGCAACCCTTGACATTGGAATAGGCCGCGAGCCGTGCGACGCGCACCACATCGGTATACCACTGCGCAAAGTCAACGTCGCGGCTCGTTATTGCTTTATTTTTCATGATAAAACCTCTTCTCGTTACTTGATGTCTTTATATATTATAACATGATTCCCGCTAATCGCCAACTATTTCTTTTTGAAAAAAACACGCCGGCAACCAGATGCCGGCGCTTGTGTCTCTAGCTCATTTTCTTCAGGATCATGTGCGTCGCTTTACGGGGACTTAAACGGTATAAGAAATCGGTGAATTTCGCGTCCTGACCGGCCAGCACCCGGAAACGGTTCTTTTCCATGCCGTTCACGATGATTTCGGCGGCCTGACGCGGCATCAACATCTTATAAGCCTTCTGCTTCTTTTTGCCGGCGTCTTCCGTCTTCTCGCTTTTGTACTCGACGCCGGAATTGGTGGTGATCGCAGTTGCGACCCCGCCCGGGAAGACGACGGTGACTCGTACGTTGGTGTCTATCAGTTCCGCATACAACCCTTCGGTCAAAAGCTTGACCGCGGCTTTCGAAGCACCGTAGACCGATTGTCCCGGCACCGGAAGATATCCACCCATGCTGGAGATATTGACGATGTGGGCTTCCGGCCGTTGCAATAAATACGGCAGGAATGACTTGACCATGTAAAGCGTGCCGTAAAAGTTGACGTTCATCACGAATTCGATTTTTTTATAATCCAGATCGGCCACTTTCACAAACGGCTGGATCACGCCGGCGTTGTTGATGATGCCGTCGATAGCTCCGTGCGCCGCGATGATCGCTTCCGGCAAAGCCGCGACGGTTTCCCGGTTCGTGATGTCGGTAACATGCAGGGAAAGGTCGGCAGCCTTTTCTCCGGCAAGCGCCGCAGTCTCTTCAAGGTAGTCCTTGTTGATATCAATAGCGGCTACTTTCGCGCCCTTTTCCAACAGGTGCAGGATCAGTTCCCGACCGATGCCGTTTCCACCTCCCGTTACCGCGATAACCTTGCTTTTTACTAACATAATCCTCCTCCTCGCTTATATTATCCGATTTTAATTATACCATAGTTCTTTCGATAATCAACCCAATATTGGTAATTATGGAATTGAAAACCTATTCACAATAAATCTATATGGGATTAATGTATATATATTGATAATACTTGCCAATTGGTTTAATATGTTATAATAATAACCGGATGTGGAATATGCACAAAAAATCATCGGCTTTCTGGTGTGCGCGTTTCTCGCCTTATTTCTGATCAGTTGCAGTGCACCTGACAACGCCGATAACGCCGTCGAAGACGTTACACAAGATGGCGCGGATGCCATGGAGCTTGCCGCAACCGAAGAACGGAAAATTCTGAGCCCGCTTTGCTTACGGTGTTTTTCTTCGAGGCGAGCGACCTCTTTTTCTTTTTTCCGGAATTCCTTTAGCGTCTGCGCGTTCGCTTCGACGTCCACACCGGAACGCTTGACCAGGTCGTCAAAACAGGCGTCCACGTTTTTCGCGTGCTCGTCCCGCAATTGTCTTTTATACATGTCAAGCGGTTCGTAGATGTAGTCCTTTACCTGCATGCCGTCACCTTCACTCTTATTATATCATCATCGCTGGCATATGACAATGAAAAGCTCGGCCGGATCCTCACTCATATCGCACGGGGATCCCGCGCTTTTCGAGCGCGTCCAAGATGTCGCTCCACAAGCATATCCTCCTACCATGATATAAAACGATTCTTAATCACGATTGGTGGCAATCCGATGTTTCACCCGTTTTTCCGGAACAGCCAGGATTCCCTGCCCAGGGTTTGAAAACCCATTTTCGCGTACATCTGTTTCGGC
>DGDS01000005.1:22570-24139 GCA_002385575.1 Caryophanales bacterium UBA3946
GCGAATTCCTTTACCTTATACCCCATCCGCGCTCAAGCCGCTTTTAATATATGTGAAGTTGTGCGAATACATGTTGGCGATCTGATTATCGGTATAAACTGCATATTTCCCGTAATCGATGAAAGTGGTGAAAAGGGAAAGGTGCGCCTGCTCGCATTCCTTTAATAATCTGATCTGTTCATTTGGATTCACGTTAATCCTCCGATGGCGGATCAAAGAATCAATCCTACTGCTTGAAACGATTTGTTTATATGTTAATTGTATCATAAAACAAGAAATAAACTAATAAGAAAATGAATTTTCTCGAAAATAAACACCGGCTTCGGATAACAGTTTCCGAACCGGTTATTTCATTGTTGGTGCATTACCCTTTGACTAAGGAAAGTTAGCCGGCTATTCCTGCAGCAGGAAATCAACGACATTCATTACCTTAATTCCGTTATGGGATGTGGCGAAATCATAATCGACCGTTATTATTGTTTTCTCGTAATGATCATTCGTTATGGTGAACGGCTTGATCTCGCGCGCCAAGGTGTTTTTGTCCAGAATGGATTGGCATACCTGGTAGTATTTCAGGTCGTTTGCTTTTGTCGCGACGAAGTCGATCTTATGATCACCTACTTTACCGACGCTTACCCGATAACCCCTTCTTCTAAGTTCCAGGTAGATGATGTTTTCCAACACATGACCATAATCGGTATCGCGATAACCAAGAATAGCGTTCCTGAAGCCAATATCTGACAGATAATATTTCTCCAGGGTTTTTAAATATCCCTTGCCTTTTATGTCGTATCTGTTCACCTTATAAATCAAATAGGCGTCTTCCAGACAGTGGAGATAGTTTTCGACCGTCACGGGGGTGGTTTTCCTGCCGTGCGAGTTCAGCGTATCGCTGATCTTTTTCGATGAAACGATGTTTCCGATGTTATCGAAAAGAAATCTGACAATTGACTCAAGTAAATGGATGTCAGTTATCTTGTTTCTGGAAACCACATCCTTAAGCAAGACCGTCGCATAAATGCCGCGATAATAATCCTCGATCAATTCCTGATCGTTGTTTAACTTGGTAACATAGGGCAGAGCCCCGGACCTCTGGTAATTCCTGAAGGTTGCACCGTCAGCGACCGGATTTTGAATAAACTGCAGATACTCCTTAAAGGATAACGGGTATACCTCGATTACGACATATCTCCCCGTCAAATACGTCGCAAGCTCCCCGCTCAACATATATGAGTTGGAACCCGTGATATATATATCGACATCATCCCTTAAGAACAAACTGTTGACGCATTTTTCGAAACTCTTCACATTCTGGATCTCGTCGAGAAAGACGTAGTTCATTTTGCCTTTATTCAGTCTGCTCGTGATGTGATTATACAAAACATCATATTCCAGGTATTTCTCATATTCGATGCTTTCAAAATTCATCATGATGATTTGCTCTTTGGAAACATCGTTCTTGAGCAGTTCGTTTTTCATCATTTCAAGGATTGCCGACTTCCCGCTTCTGCGCATGCCGGCCAACACTTTGATTATTTTCTTGTCTTTGTTGTATATGTCAACATAAAA
>DGDS01000037.1:0-8789 GCA_002385575.1 Caryophanales bacterium UBA3946
CAGCACAGCTACGCATCGTCGCCTTGGTGCGCCGTTACCACACCAACTAGCTAATGCGACGTAGACCCCTCTTCAAGCGGCGTGACCCGCCTTTAAATAAGTTGCCATGCGACTACTTATCCTATCCAGTATTAGCAGCCGTTTCCAGCCGTTATCCTCGTCTTGAAGACAGGTTGTCTACGCTTTACTCACCCGTTCGCCACTGGGAAGATTGCTCTTCCCCGTTCGACTTGCATGTATTAGGCATGCCGCCAGCGTTCATCCTGAGCCAGGATCAAACTCTCATATGATATTTCTTCTCTTTATATCTTCAAGTCTTTCCTGCTCCACCTGTTCTATTTAGTTTTCAAAGACCTTATCTTTATAATTTATAATGCCACAAAAGGAATTTTTGCGGCACAAAAGATTATACAACAATTCACGATTGATGTCAAGAATTTTCTCAAGGCAATTTTTCGTCGGCCTGCCGACCCATCAATCCTTAAAGAACCTTATATATTATACATTATTTACATCAAAATGTCAAACAAAATATCAGTTTGTATGTGTCAAATTTATGCAAGGTTCATTTGTTAATATAATCAAAACGTCATTCCGGTATTTATAATATGTAATTCTTCGGTTTTTATTGACAATAAATGTCCTGAAAAAGAAAAAGGACCGAAGTAAAACTTGGTCCGCTGGTTTTTGTTTGGAAGGGGGTGTCCGTTAAAACTTCGTGTGGTTGTTATACAAGAACAAATTACTGATCGACTTGTCGTCGATGATGTTCAAGACGCCTTGGGCGAGCATTTTCGCGATTGACAATTGCACGATTTTCGGGGATTTCTTGCTTTCCGGCAATTGGATCGAGTTGGTGACGATTACTTCGGATATCGCCGATCTATTGATTTTATCCACGGCGTCCCCCGACAGGATCGGATGGGTAGCGACGACGTAAACGTCCTTGGCGCCCGCCTTGATCAAAGCGTCGGCGGCGATTGATACCGTCCCGGCCGTATCGATGATGTCGTCGACGATCACGGCGTGCCGGCCTTCGACATCGCCGATGATGTTCATCACTTCGGCGACGTTCGGCTGCGGACGGCGTTTATCGACGATCGCGATCGGGGCGTCGAAATGCAGCGCCAGTTTTCGCGCCCGCGTCGTCCCGCCATGGTCGGGCGAAACGACCACCAGGTTATCGTCAAAGTTCTTTTCCTTCAGATACCTGATGAAGATCGGGGCGGCCTCGAAATTGTCAATCGGAATGTTGAAGAAACCCTGAATCTGACCGGCGTGCAAATCCATGGAAATCACGCGGGTCGCGCCGGCAACGGTCAACAGGTCCGCGATCAGCTTTGCCGATATCGGGTGGCGCGGCAGCGCCTTGCGATCCTGGCGCGAATAGCCGTAATACGGCATGATGATGTTTATCGTCCTGGCCGACGCTCGTTTCAAGGCGTCGATCATGATGAGCAATTCCATGTAATGCTCATTTACTGGTGCCGATGTCGATTGCACGACGAACGTGTGATGACCGCGCACCGTTTCCGGGATGTTGATGCTTACCTCACCGTCGGAAAATCGCGTCAGGCTACATTCCGACAAACCAATGCCCATGTGCTCGGCGATTTCCCTGGCCAATTCCGGGTTGGAATGCAGCGTGAACAACTTTACCTTCACTCCGTGAACAAGTGCCATTAGAACCTCCTTATGCCATCTATATTATAGTGCAACGGGTGAATATTTACAATGCAAATTTAAGGCAAACGTTTTATTTTCCCCTATTGTTGACACTCACATAAGGTCCGATAACTTCGTTGGAAGCGACGGTCGTGTTCTTAACTGACGAATAATAAATTTTTGCGCCTTCGTTCACAATGGCGTTGTCAACGAACGCATACGGCCCGATCAGGGCGCCTTTTCCGATAGACGATGCCTTCAGGATGATCGTGCCCGGAAAGATGATGACGCCGTTTTCGATTTTGACATCAAGTCCGATCATGACGGTATGGGGCGAGTGGATCGTCACACCGTTTATCAGGTGTTTTCTAATGATCTTTTGCCTGAGGTACTCCTCCATCTCCGTTAATTGGATCTGGTCGTTGACGCCGCTGATCTGATGATAATCGGGCACCTGATAATCACTGACCTTATAACCTTGATTACGGAAGTGTTTGACGATATCCGTCAGGTAGTATTCTTTTTGTTGGTTGTTGTCTTTTATCAGTCGCAAGGTTGCGAACAGTTTTTTATTATCGACGGCGTACACCGAAGCGTTGATTTCCGTGATCCGCCGTTGATAGGTGTCGCAATCCTTTTCCTCGACGATTTCCGTGATTTCACCGTTTTCGCCCCTGATGATCCGTCCGTACCCGTACGGGTCGGGATGGTCGGCCGTCAAAACGGTCAAATCCGCTTTGTTCTGAATGTGACTGGTGATTAAACCGGCGTAGGTATCCTTGCTGATAAGGGGCATGTCGCCGATGGCGATCAGGGTGATGCCTTCCTTGTCGCGTAAATACTCTTCCGCCATTAACACGGCGTGGGCGGTTCCCAGTTGTTGTTCCTGGACCGCAAATCGACACTTGCCGGCAAGGATCCGTTCGATTACTTCTTTTTTATAACCGACTACGGTAATGATATCCTCGACGCCGGCACCCGCAATACTGTCATACACATACCGGATCATCGGTTTGTCGATGATCAAATGGGCGCATTTCGGGACATCGGAGTTCATCCTGGTGCCCTTTCCTGCCGCCAAAATAACTGCGCTAACGTTCATAATTCCTTTCCTATAGAGTATTATATTTTTCTAGTACCGCTGTAACAATTTGCGTTCTCATCTCAGCTGTGATTGGATGGGCTATATCGCGGAAGGTTCCGTTCTTCTTTTCCGCGGGCATCGCCACGAAAAGGCCTTTTGTGCCTTCGATAACCTTGATGCCATGAACCATGAAAACATCATCCAAGGTAATGGACGCAACAGCTCTGAGTTTGTTCTTCCCTTCGATCCTGTAAACTCTTACTTTGGTAACGTTCATGTCGCTAATCCTTTCTACATATATTTTTTTATTTTTTCAACGCTGTGAATTGAAATCTTCAAACTATCTTTCTTCCCGATGCTTGCCGGTACATTCCAGATGTATGAAGTTTGAAAGAAATACTTCTCGGCATTCGATTCCTTCCCGATTCCCAATAAGTTCTGCCTCCGGAACATCGTAGTAGCGAGTCTCCGGGTTATGCCGTATTCAAACTTTTCGTTTTTCGAGTTTCCCTTTAAGATGATGCTGCGATCAAAACAGCAAATGTCATACATGCGGTTGTGAAGTATGTCGTTGATGATGAGGACGGAACTGTGTGTCCTTTCCTTGATTTCCTTCAGGATTTTCGGATTGCTTCGCTTCAGTGAATTGTACGATATCTCACCATTGATAAGCCTTTCGAATCCTGCCCTTCCTTGTATCGTTGAATCCAGGTAATGCATCCCAAGAATGTGCGGTAATTGAGAGACATCAAATCTTACGGGTACTATTTTACCGTTGATTTCAAACACGATATGCTTATCATGCAATAATTCAAAGTAGCGGGCGATATCGATAAAGTCGTATTGCTTGAATATGCTACCGCCGCTATGCAAATAAAACATGCCTTCAAGATCGGATTCTTTCCGTGGCGCGGTGCGTTGCTCTTCCTTTACCCGCCGACCGGATTTGCTTCGATCGTACTCGTCAAATTCAAACTCGGTCCCGGAAAAGAAATTTTCGAACGGACTGGAATCGTCTATTTCCACATCATATTCGACCTTTTCCGGAAGATCCGCTATTGTTTGCAAATAAACGCTATGGTAGAGGCGATGCTTGACCTCGCTTTTCAGCGATGTCACGATCCCCGGCAACCGGTGTTTGCGTTTCAGATAATTAACGTATTGCTCCGCGTATTTCTGCAAGCGGAAAAGCGCGATCGCATACTGTCCCCCGGGAGCGATCAAGAATCCCCCGGCACGATTGTTGATGCTGATTTCCTCTAACCGCCCGCAAAAATCATATCCTTTGATGGCGGTTATTTTTCGGGCGTCGAACGGGCTGACGCCGTTATACATGGCGCTCGCCATCTCGTAAAAATTCCTTTTCACAATGGCGGTCTTGATGCGCGAGAGCGCGGCCGGGTCGTTATCAATCTGCCTGGTGTACCGTGGCGGCTGGTAACGATCTAGTTGAAACGGTACCAGGGCGGCGTAACAGAACACGGCATCGCTGAGCGGCGTAATCTCACCGCTTTTGGAATCGTAAAAGACAGTGCGATAATCGCGGTAAAGGCGCACGGTTTTATCAAACAGCGCGTACAACCTTTCCGTATCCTCCCCAAATTCCGAAAGGGCGGTAATAATCGCCGATAGGTAATTCTCGTCGCTGATCAGGGCGAAGCGCGGATCCGCGTTGCGCCTGATCCTTACCCTAAGACCATATCCAAGGGCCGTAGCGATTGTCCTGACGGCCGCCGTCAAGGACGGAGAATTCTTCCGGTCATCAAAACTTACTTCTGCTCCGGTTCCTTCCGTCTTCTCGACGTGGATGATGTCATATAAAATCACGGGCGTAATGATCATCTGATAATCGTCCAATACGCGCCGGTAAAACAACGTGATCATACCGTAGGCTTTCGCCTCGCCGGTTCCGAGCGTTTTCCTGGAACGGGGGAAGCCGCCCGGTCTCTTCGCGGCCGGGGTGGGCCGGCGGCTCGACCGTGTCACCGCGATTGTGAACGTGTATTTTTTCGCGTTTTTAAGCCGTTCCTCGCTAATCCGTTTGCATTTCTGAAGCACCGCCTGCGCGTGTTTCTGCGAGTGGCAGATTCCGTAAACCGCCGACCCGCTTCCAGTCATCGCTGCTCCCAACGCTCCCGATTCAATCAGGATTTCCTTGATGGCGTTGATATCGTGATAATGACGGGAACGTTCCAGATCGTTAAAAACCGCCCCCGCAATGTCCTGGATGTTGTTTACGGCGATGGCCAGGCGTAGTGCTTCCGTTTTTCCTTTATTCAACGAATGCACTTTAAACGACGAAAATACTTCCGCCGTCGCGGCTTTAAAATCGGGAAAAACAAACACCAGGTTCAGGTACGGACATTCGTCGATAAACTCGATATTCTCGCCGCGGCCGGTCACCTTCGCCGTCTTGTTATATACGCAAAAGGGAACGTCGCTGCCAACCTGCAAGCCAAGGCAAGCAAGCTCGTCCAACGACAGGCCGAGCCGCCATAACTCGTTGAGCGCCCGCAGGGTCGCGGCTGCGTCGGCGCTGCCGCCGCCCAGCCCCGCCTGTTCGGGAATCCTTTTAATCACCCTGACTTTCAGGCCTTTGTTCACTTTGTACTTTTCTTTAAGCAGGATATAAGCCTTATATATGAGGTCGCTTTCGATTGCGCGGTCATTCGGCTTGTCATAGGCGATAACGGGCGCGCCGTTTTCGACATCCTCGAAATACAGCTCGTCGTAAAGATTGATTGTCGTCATAATCATCGCTAATTCGTGATAATTATCCGGACGTTTTTCAATCACTTCCAGGCCGAGATTAATTTTTGCATATCCTTTTTCGACAACAACCATCCGTATCACCCACTGTCTTTTTTCTTACAGGAAAAGCCGCATCTTACCGTATGTCTCGATCCCCCCGAACGCATCCGCCCCCTTGTCGATATACCTTAATGCGTCGCTTAAACTCACGATTTTTGAAAACGAAGTGGTCGCCGTTTTAATCGCGATCACCGCCGGGTCGAACGTATGGATGTTGATCCGTTTCGGGCTGCTGGCAAAATCGGCGCCGTTGGCGATTAAGGCTTCGAAATGCGACTGGCAGGCGCCGGCGATGATCGTCGTGTCGGTCCGGGATTTTATTTCCCGGATTTTCCGCACCGACTTGATGAAATTATAGGAATTGCTGTAATTGTTCAAATCCTTTATCCCCTGTTGGTTGTATACGTCATGCCCGGTAACGACGATGATGTCGGGCGCAAGCTCATAAATGAGACTCTGAATCTTCCCGGCAATCTCGTCCTCGTCGAGCGTAATCCCGTTCGCAAATATTCCTACTGCTTTGTATAGTTCGAGGCATTTGTCGAGATATTTTTTATCGCCGTCGATATGCAATATCGTCCCAAGGAGGTAGTTTTTATTACGCTTCCGGCGGACGCTTGTGATGTTTTGAAAATATGCCTCGGTTTTCTTCTGCTCCAGGGCGATTTGTTGCGGCGTCGCGGGCAGCACTTCGCTTTCCGCGGCAATCTTCCTGATGCGGTAATGGAGCCCGCTGATGTATATTTTCCCCGCGTCCACTTTCTCGACGACGTATATGATTTGCTGCGGGTCGCCAATTACCACAACTAAATCGGACACCGCCACTGCCATGATCATCACCTAAGTTATTTTATGAAAAACTTAAGGCTTAGGTGATTCAAATAAAAGGACGTAAAGATCGCGGATTTTTTGCACTTCCAATTCTTCGGCGCGGCTTTTCTCGTTTAAACCCTTAGCGGAAAAGTTGCTTCGTAATTGCTCTTTATCAAATCCATACGCGTCGCTGACATTATTGAGCAATGTTTTCCGTTTCCGGGAAAAAATCAGCTTGATAAATTCGAGAAATTTCTCCTCGGACTGTACTGGAAGGGACGCGGTCTTTCTTTTAATCGCGATCATGATGCTTTCGACCTCGGGCCGCGGATAAAAACAGTTCGGCGAAACCGAAAACAGGATCTCGGCGTCGGTTTTGTATTTCATATATACCGAAAGCGCTCCGTATTCCTTTCTTTCCGGTCCGGCTGTAAGGCGCGTTCCGACTTCCTTCTGGACCATCAGGTAAAACTCGCTTGCCTGCAGAACGCTCTTCAGCAGTCTGAAGATGATCGGCGTCGTGATGTAGTAGGGAAGGTTGCTCACGACGAGGATGCGCGCGCAATCCGTAAGCCATTCGAGGTCTTCATCAAGGTCGGCTTTCAGGAAATCCTTCGCGGCGATTTTAAGGTTATCGCGTCGGGGAAGTTCGTTCTCCAGGATTTCTATGAACCGTTGGTCGATTTCATAGGCCACGACCTTTTTCGCGGCGGCCATAAGCCCCTCAGTAAGGGCGCCGATGCCCGGACCGATTTCAATGACGCCGTCTTCCGGACCGACATTTGCCGCGGTGATTATTTTCCTTAAGACGTTGACGTCGATCAGGAAATTCTGACCTAGCTTTTTCTTCGGCCTGATACCGTATTTATTCAGGATATCAAGCGTGTTTTTCACATTCGCAATCATGTTTCCCATCCCGCAAAAAGATATGGTTGTTCGTTCATACAAATTTTACCATACTTTCCGCTATTTTTAAATAGTATTTTATGATATTTTATTGATAAAAGTGACGAAAGGGAGAATATTTTTAATCATACTCTCCCGTTATTTGAATAAAAAGTGCAAATCTTCCGCCATTTTCTTCAATTGATCAGGAATGGCGATCCGCTGCGGGCATGCTTCGGCGCATTTCCCGCACTCGATGCATTCATTAATCATCGCTGAATTTTTCTTGAGAATTCCGAACTGCCAGTTGATGTCGTCAAGGTCGGCATACATCGCATATGTATTATATATATGGAAGAATCTCGGGATATCGATATTCACGGTGCATGGCAGACAATAACGGCAGGCCGTGCAGTCGACCGCCTTGATCGCGTGAAGGGTTGCCTTCACTTCCTCGATTTTCTCATTCTCTTTCGCGGTAATCGGTTTGAAGGCGGAAAAGGTGTTGATGTTGTCAACGAGCTGTTCCATCTCGTTCATACCGCTGAGGATCACCTTGACGCCAGGCAGACTTCCGACCCAGCGGAAAGCCCAGGAAGCGACGCTCGCATCGCTATGCTTCCGGAAAACCTGTTCGATATCCGGTCTGAACCGCGCGAGCTTCCCGCCCTTAAGCGGCTCCATGACCACCACGGGAATATGCCTTTTTTCCAACTCGTAATAGCCCTTCAGACCCTGCTGGAAGTCGGTGTCCATGTAATTGAGTTGGATCTGACAAAAATCCCAGTCATACATGTCGAGGATTTTCATGAATGTCTCGTAATCATCGTGGAAGGAAAACCCGATGTTGCGGATTTTGCCGGCTTGCCGCCACTTTTCAAGCAGTGCGAAAACTTCCCATTCCTCGATCTTCTTGATAAGGTTACGGTTCAGGGCATGCAACAAGTACATATCGATATAATCGGTGCATAAGCTTTCCAGTTGCCTGTTAATTATCGTTTCTGCCTCCGCGCGACTATTGATGACGCCGAAGGAAAACTTTGTGGCGAGATAAAATGAGTCGCGGGGGTATCTGCTCAGGGCTTTGCCTAGGAACGGTTCGTTCTTCCCGTTCGTGTACGGCATGGCGGTGTCGAAATAATTCACGCCGTGCCGGTAGGCGTAGTCGATCAGCGCAAGCGCCTTTTCCTCATCAATTTCACCGTCAATGGTCTTAAAGCGCATCGCGCCAAACCCCAATAGTGAGGTTGTTAAGTTCCGGTCATACCATTTCCTGTATTCCATGTTCCACCTCAATAATATTTTAACATACGCCGCACATTAACACAAGAATAAAAAAAGGCGGTCATTTTATCATATGACCGCCTTTATTGCTTAATTTTTAGTATGCTGTCCGATATCGGACCAATCATCCTTACCCTTGATGATCCATTCACTGGTGTTCCATTCTGCGCTCGGACTAGAAACGGTGGGTTTTCTTATCAGGGTATGATCCATCGTCGCGACTGTGCCATCGATCTTCCAACCGGTC
>DGDS01000037.1:9102-9245 GCA_002385575.1 Caryophanales bacterium UBA3946
TGCGTCTGTATGCGCAACAACAAACGTTTCGCCCGGATTCAGTGTTCCTACCAACTGTTTTATCTTCGGCTCGGTAGCGCCGTTGGAATAAAGCGCGAGCGAATACCCGCTTAAGTCAATGGGGCTGTCTCTTATACACATCT
>DGDS01000010.1 GCA_002385575.1 Caryophanales bacterium UBA3946
TCTCCGCTCTCTTAGCGGCAATCGCCGCGCTCGAAGAAGGCGAATAGTAATTGACGAGCACACAGGCAATCAGCCAACAAACCAAAGGCGCTTCACAGCAAGTGAAGCGCCTTTTTTCATGTCCATGCAAAAGGATTCGCGTTGTCTGCGAATCCTCTTGCTTTGGCGTGCCTTGATTTTCTTTTACTTAAGCCTGATCCTTCTTCAAGTTGATGAAGATCACCCTTTCGCCGACGACTTCGACGGTCTTGATCTTCAATCCTTCATGTTCGATCGTCCGCGTGACCAGGCGCGCCTTGACGGCCAGGGTCGAACCCTTCCGACAGTTCTGGCAGACCATTTCCGCCGTCATCTGCCATAACTGGACGGGGATGAAATCCGTCTCGTACTCGCCCGTATCCTGATTCTTAAACCCACGTTGACAGGCAAGCACCATCCGCGTGGTCTTCATTCCGGATTCGGTGGTTACCAATTTCAAATCCTCCACGGTTCTGCCGACCAAAATGACGCTGTTCAGCATGGCGTTCCTTGTTGATCAACAAATCCTCCTTTCCAATGTTTGCGCGCGGAACCATTATATCAAATCCGGACTGGCCCGCAAAATCGTGAAAACGGACCACGATCCGGCTTTCTCAAATGATTTTTCCAACGCAAGACATGCAATGGTAAGTGATTAAGGATTGTCTGAGCAGATGTTTTCCGTGGTTTGTTTGATTCATTAAAAATTTATTTTTTTCCGGAATAATTTGCCTATATTTTTATCCAATAACTAAGGCTGGCCATTCGTATATTTTGTGAAGAAGAGAGAGCGGGTGCGCGGGAGTAATAAACCGGAAAAGCGCCGGCAACGGCGCTTTTCCCTTCCGGCCCACAAGGTTTCCAAATAAACCGTGATTTTTCCTTCCATAAACGATACAGCGGATCCGGGACGGCGCAAACTCATACCGTCCGTTTATATAGCCACGATACTGATGAATTCACAATTCCGGCTCGCCGCCGCCCCGGCATCCTTGCTAAACCTTGACGATCATTTCTTGTGGTCTAAACTATTATATATGATGCGCATTCGACCGCTTCTTCACGCGCTCCGGCTTCCGGAGCTTTTTTTATGCCATATTAAAAAAGACGCCCGCAGAGGCGTCGTTTCGGGCCGTTACGGCCTATTTTTATTTCAGTAATTGGCAGCGAATTTCTTCGGAAGGATCGTGTAATCGGAAAGCGCCTCGGGAACGAAATACTTTCGCACCGGCAAAAGTTCCTCCCGGCGCAAACTCGTGAAGGCCTCGATCGTCGCGAACAGGTCGGATTGCTTGTACAGGCACTCGAGGTAGCTGAAACCGACGTAATCAGGGTTGTTGAGCGATTTCAGGAAGCTGCCCAGCACCGACTTTTTGAACCGTTCAAAGAGTTCTTCTTCGATCTCGATCTTGTTAAGCGCAAGCAGTTTTTCCTTGACGTAGGCGATAAACTGGCGCGGTTTATGCGTGTTGGCTTGCAGTTTGACGTATCCGCAGAACCCGTCGATGAAGACGTCGTAATAAAGGTTTCCGTTGATGAGTTCCAGATCGAGCATCTCCTGAAAGGCGTCGCTCGTCGGCCCAAGCACCGCCTCGATTAGGACCCGCAGTTTCAATTCCGTCGTCAGCGCCGCGTTTTCCCCGTATTGCTCGTAGGGGAGTTTCAATCCGACCGCGGCCTTCGGCATCATGATGTCCATCTTACTGAAGCCGGTGCTGCGATAGGCCTTCCCGTCCTCGACGTGGAAGTTCTTCTTGATATCCATGGCCAGCGGAAACTTCTTCCCGGCTTGGTTGGTGCGGACGAGGTTGAAAACGGATTCGACGCTGTTGTTCTGATTGGCGAAGATGCTGTCGGGGTCGCCAACGATGATCAAATCCATGTTGGACGGATGGTAAAATGTCCGGTAGCATTTATATAAATGTTCTTTCGTGATCTTCATGATCGAGTCGACGGTTCCGCCGACGTCGTAACGGAGCGGATACTGCTGGAAGAGGTTCTGCATCAAGCCGAGATGCAGCGCGTCGTTGGGGTCGTCAAGATACATCTTCAGTTCCTGGATGATGATGCCCTGTTCTTTCTTCACCGATTCGTCGGTAAAGAAGGGATCCTGGACGAAATCAAGCAACAAGTTGATGCCGGCGCTGATATTGGCGGTACCCGAGAAAAGGTAGGCCGTCATCGTGTAATTCGTCGAGGCATTCGAGTCCAGACCATAGCGGGCGAACAACGTGCTCGCATCGTCGCCCGAGGGCAGATCGAACATCTTATGCTCGAGGAAATGAGCGATGCCCAGGGGCATGTCCACATATTCGCGCTCGTCGCGGGGGACGAAACGGTTGTCAAGCGAGCCGTATTTCGTCGCAAAACAAACGAAGGCCCGGTTGAAACCGGGTTTGGGGATCAGGATGACCCGCAGGCCGTTGTCCAGTTTCTCGCTGTATACTTTCTCGTTCAGGCGTTCGTATGTCTTAACCATTGTAATCCTCCCCGGCCAGCAGGAAGACCGTGTCGAGGTTGATCCCCCGCACCACTTCCACCAGTTCCTCCTTGGTGATGTTTTTGATCTTTTCGACCATTTCCGGAATCGTGACATCAAGCCCGTGCAAATAGTTACGCAACTGGAAGGCGGAGAGTTTTTGCGGGCTGTCCTCGATTTCCAGAAGTTCGTTGATGATGTTTTCCTTGCCGATGGAAATCAGGTCATCGGCAATCCGTCCATCCTTGTATAATTCCAGCTGTTTGATGACTAGGTCGCTCGTCAGCTGGTAGTTGTTCTGATCAATGCCGGCGGTCACAATCAAAATCTTGACCTCGTTGATGATCTGCGAGGCGATGTAATAAGCGAGCGAACGCTCCTCGCGGACGACGCGCATCAGGGCGGATGTGAAGGTCCCGCCGAAGATGGTGTTGAACAAAAGCGACGCCGGGAATTTCTCGCTCTTCGTGTTGACGTCGGTCCGAAAGCCCATCAACAGTTTCGCCTGGTTGACGTTCTGCTTCTCGACGAATTCCCGGACCTTGGCGACGGAAATCTCCTCCGTCGAGACCGTTTCCTCCGGTTTGGGATTTTCCTTGAAATCGCCGAGAAGGCGCAGGTGTCCGAGCATCTCCTGCCCGTCGAAATCGCCGGTCACGCAGATCATGACATTTTCCTTTTCGAGCATGTCCATATAGGTCTGGTAGACGTCAGCGGGCGTGAGCGGATCGAGGTCCTCGATCGTGCCCAGCGAACTGACCGAGATGATCTCATCCGGCGCCATGTTCTTCAATAACTGCCGCAGGGCGTAGCGGCTTTTATTATTATATATGTTCTTGATGTTTTCCCGTAGGATCCGTTTCTGCTCGTTGAAGTCCTTTTTCGCGAAGGCGTTGGCATGAGTGTGCGGGTTGAAGATCACTTCCCGCAGGAAGACGAGGGCTTCGGGAAGCAGGGAAGGATCGCCGCCGACGTACTTGGGGTTGACGATGGAAAGGTTGAAGACGGTAATGCTGGTTTTATAACTGGGATAGGTAGAGACGGAAAGCGTCGCGTTATATAAGTTGTAGAGTTTGTTCGCCAAGGCCTTCTTGCTCGGGTAGTTGTTCGTGGCGACGGTCAATAAACGGGTCAAAAGTGACCGTTTCGTCGCCGTTTCGCGGGAAAATTCGCCGAGAAAGGCGATGTCGATATCAATGGTCTTGAATTTGCTGGTCCTGATGAACATCGTTTTCACGTTATTGCTATTGGCGCTCGCAACTTCCATATTGTTTCCTCCGTTTTCTAGTATTTACCGCCATCGGCTTTCTATTCTTAAAAAAAAAGTGGGGTGTCCCACTATTTGGCAGCTTCCAGCGCGATCTCCATCATCCTCCGGAAGGAGTTCTGGCGTTCGGCCGCCGATGTTTCCTGGCGCGTCACGAGCGAATCGGAAACGGTCAGGATGCAGGCGGCGTTCTTCCTGAGATGACGGGCGTTGGCGAAGAGGGCGAAGCTTTCCATTTCCACGGCGACGCAGCTATGTTCTGCATGGATGGCGCGGAAATCACCGACCGCCCGGTAGAACACGTCCGACGAATGGATGACGGCGTTGGTGACCGGGTAGCCGAGTTTCTTCGCGGCGGCGTTCAACGCCTCGTTCAGTTCCGGGGTCGCTTTCTGGACATCCTCGGGAAAACCGAAGGCAACGCGGGCATAACTGGATTCGCTGTAGGCCGCTTCCGCGATCACGACATCATATAGGTCGAGTTCCGGAGCGTAGGCACCGCAGGAGCCGACGCGGATGATGTTTTCGACGTCGTAGAAATTAAACAGTTCGTACGAATAGATGCCGATGCTTGGCATCCCCATCCCGGACCCCATGATCGTGACCTTTTTTCCCTTGTAATAACCGGTATAAGCGAACATGTTCCGGACGCGGTTGATGAGCACGGCGTCAGTCAGGTATTCCTCGGCGATCACTTTCGCCCGCAGGGGGTCTCCCGGCATGAGAACGGTTTTTGCGATTAGGTTTAAGTCTTCGACTTCGATATGGGGTGTTGCCATCGCGTCCTCCTATTCCTCTTTCATGATCGTCACACCCGAGGAAGTTCCGATCCGGTTCGCCCCGGCCGCGATCATCCTGAGCGCATCTTCCCTGGTCTTGATTCCGCCGCTTGCCTTGACGCCGACGGCGGCGGGAACGGCGGCGCGCAGGAGGCGGACATCGCTTTCGGTCGCTCCGCCGGTTCCGAAACCGGTCGACGTTTTCACAAACGCCGCTCCCGACTCGGCCGCAACCCGCGCCAGCGCCTGCTTTTCTTCGTCTGTTAGATAACACGTTTCCAGGATGACCTTGACGGTCCGTCCTTCGGCCGCTTTCACGACTTCCGCGACTTCCTCCCGGACATAATCATAGTCGCCGGCCTTGGCTTTACCGAGGTTGATCACCATGTCCAACTCGTCGGCGCCGTTTTTAACCGCTTCGCGGGTCTGGGCGCGCTTGTCCGCGATCGTGTCGGCTCCAAGCGGGAAACCGATCACCGTGCAGACGAGGACGTCCGTGCCCGCCAGTTTTTCCTTGGCGAGCGGCACATAACACGGATTGACACAGACGCTTTTAAATGCGTAAACGACCGCTTCCGCACATAACTTTTCGATGTCGGCGGGCGTGGCCGTCGCTTTTAACAGGGTATGGTCGATTAACTTGTTCATTTCTCCTCCTAAACGTCAATCAAATTGGCGAGCCGGACAGCCTTGTAGTGTTCGTCCGGGATCGCCACCTTGCGCAGGCGGTTCAAAACCTTGCGCGCGGCTTTCGCCTGTTTGGCCTTCAGGATATACATGTCGGGCAAAAAATTCACGATCTCGATTAAATACTTGTTCATGATCCCGTAGAAATCGCCGCGCCGGACGAGGAAGGGCAGGTTCTGTTCTTCCCGGACGTAGACGAAATCGAGGTGGGGCGGGAAGACGGCCGGCTTGCCGGCGTTCCAGGTATAACTGATGCCGTAATCCTTCGTCTCGGAATTAAGGATCAGTTCGACGGGATTGACGTCGACGTCATTGTGGTAAAATTCGCGCAAGCTTTCGATTGAGCGCTGGTAACGACAGATGACGTCCAACTTTTCCTTTTCGTAGGGAAGTTTGTCCTGCATCCCGTATTCCTCGATCATCTGCCGGCGGCTTTCCTCGAACAACACGACGACGTCAGCGAGATTGAACGGCTGGACGTCCTCAAAAGCGCTGTTGTAAATATCGAGGTCGAAGAGTTTGCACACCTTCTGGGTGATCGTCAGGATCTCCTTGACCAAAAACGACGGAATCAGCACCGGCAATTCCAAAAGGAAATTGACGTTGAGGAATTTCGGATTCAGTTTGTAAATCTGGCTTACCCGGGACTTTTTCGTGATCAGGTAACGATAGGAAAACTTGAAATCGTCGTCCCGATAATCAATCTGGACCTCGTCGTCGGTGTAATAGATCTTGAAATTCGGTAGATTTTCGAAGAAATCAAGCACCTTGGCGAAATCCAGTTTTTCCAGGCTGCTTTCCCGAAAAAAATGAATGTAGATAGCCATATGTTATTACCTCATTCGTTATGTTTTTCTTGCGTGTTAATTCTCCGTTTCAAAGGGAAAAGGCAAAGCTGATGATGGCCTCATAAATGCCCAGGGCGATCAGCGGCCCGAAATCGATCCCGGCGAGGCCGATCAACCCCCGGAAAGGTCCGAGATAACAGTCGCCGGCGGCGCTGACAAACCGGAAAAAGAGGTTCTCGGAACTGCGCGGAAACCAGGTCAATACCATCGCAAACCCGATGATCACCTGGTAAAGCCTTGCGAGAATATAGAAAACAAGCAGGATGGTTTTAAACATCCTTGGTATCCTCGACGTACTGGTACAGCGACCCGTCCTCGAATTCTTCCTTCCCGCCGAACAGGAACAGTTTCTTGTCCAGCTTGTAAATCTCGCCTTCCTTGGCGTAGACGACGCCGGAGATGAAGGAAAGCATCTCGTTCGCGGCGTCGGCGTCGAGCTTGTCGAAGTTGGCGAGGACGGCTCTTCCGGAAAGAATCGTGTCGCAGATGTGGAACAACGTATCCTTGGAATTGTCTGTGACGATGCTGTATTCCATGCGGTCGAAGGAGGTGAGGAGGCTTGAACGTTTTTTTCCACCTTTTTCCTTA
>DGDS01000033.1:0-201 GCA_002385575.1 Caryophanales bacterium UBA3946
GACGAAAATGGCGTAATTACCGCCGTGGGTCCGGGCGAATGCGTGATCACGGTCAACGTGGTCAAACGCTGGGATGTGGCGGCAACGCTTACGGTCACCGTCGAACAAATCAGCCTTTCGTTTGTAAATGAGTCAATCTCGATGAAGACCGGGGATAAAACCACACCCGCCTATTCGATCAACCCGAGCGTGGAACTTGAT
>DGDS01000033.1:468-2117 GCA_002385575.1 Caryophanales bacterium UBA3946
GAAATCACCGCGGTCGCCCCGGGAACCTGCACGATTACCGTTCATGCCGCTAATAATCCGGACGTAAGCGCCGAGATCACGGTAACCGTTAAGAAGAAGGGCTGTTTCGCCTCGACCGGCGCGATGTTCGGTTTTGCGGGCATCGGCTTAGCCATGATCATATTTAAAAGAAGAAAAAAGAACGAAATAACCGCCTGAAAAATAAGCAAGCCCGCCGGTTTGAACCGGCGGGCTTTTCATATGCCTGTTATTAATTAATTTTTGGAAAAAGATCATTTCCATAACAATCATACGCCACAACCGCCGGAAAATCTTCGACTTCGAGGCGGTATACGGCTTCGGGACCCAGATCGGGATAGGCGATCAGTTCGCAACTTTTGACCGCGCGCGCGATCAGCGCCGCGACGCCGCCGGTCGCGGTCAGGTAAAGACCCTTGTGTTTGGCGATCAGTTCTTTAATCTGTTCCGACCTTTGTCCTTTCCCGATCATGACTTTCAATCCGGCCGGAATCAAGACTTCGGCGTACGGATCCATTCGCGCTGCCGTCGTCGGTCCGGCGGCGCCGATCGGCCGACCCGGCCGCGCCGGGGAAGGGCCGACATAATAGACGGCGGCGTTTTCCAGCGGGAACGGCAACGGCTCGCCTGCTTCCAGGGCGGCGACCAGGCGCTTGTGCGCCGCGTCACGGGCGGTGTATAGGGTCCCCGTCAAAAGGACGATATCGCCGCTTTTCAGGCTTTCGATCGTTTCATTATCTATCGGCAGAGTTATTCTTTTCATATCCTTACCTACAAAATCATTGATTTATGGCGCGCGACGTGGCACTGGAGATTCACGGCGACCGGTAAGCTGGCGATATGACAGGGATAGGTATTGACCTTCACCGCCAGGGCGGTTACGGTTCCGCCGTATCCCATCGGTCCGATTCCCGTCGCGTTGACCGCGGCGAGGAGCCTTTCCTCAAGCGCGCGGACATGGGGAAGCGGGGACTCATCGTCAAGGTCGCGGATAAGCGCCTCCTTGGCAAGCAGCGGCGCCTTTTCCAGGTTACCGCCGATCCCGACGCCGATGATCAGCGGCGGACAGGCCTTTCCGCCGGCGGCGCGGACGGTATCGATAACAAAGCTAACAATTCCCTCTTCGCCTGCTGCGGGGGTAAACATTTTGACGGCGCTCATGTTCTCAGCCCCGCCGCCTTTTGGAACGACGGTGATTTTGAGTTTATCGCCGGTCGTGATCCTGGTGTGGATGATAGCCGGGGTGTTATCACCAGTATTGTTCCGGATGAGCGGGCAGTTGACGACCGACTTCCGCAAGTATCCTTCCATATATGCCTGACGCACGCCCGCGTTGATCGCTGCTTCGATATCGCCGGTGAAGGCGACTTCGCCGCCGACTTCCAGGAACACCACGACCTGGCCGGTGTCCTGGCACAAGGGGATCTGTTCGCGGAGCGCGATTTCCTGGTTTTCGATGATCTGGTTCAGGACATCCTTTCCAAGCGGACTTTCTTCTTTTTGTAAGGCTTCCTTGATTTTAGTTTTAAGGTCTGGCCCGGCGCAGAACGCGCAATCAAGCAGCAGCGCGCGGACGGCGTCCGTTACCGTATTCAAATCGATGACGCGCATATTGTCCTCCGTTTTTTTTA
>DGDS01000033.1:2262-17425 GCA_002385575.1 Caryophanales bacterium UBA3946
TCGCGCTATGCCCTGAAGAAAGAATCGCCGCTCACCGCAGGCGAGATCATCAGTCTGATCGAGGAAGTCGCGTTGCACACTCCCTCGGCTTTCAACTCACAGTCGGCACGGCTCGTCATACTTTTTGATAAGGCACACGATGATTTCTGGGATTTGACCAAGGAGGAAATCCGGAAAGTGATACCGGCCGGGCAGTCCTTCGCTTCCACGGAAGCGAAGATGCAGGGTTTCAAGAATGCCTTCGGCACGGTGTTGTTCTACGAGGACTACTCGGTGGTGCGTCGGCTCGAGGAGGGATTCCCCCTCTATAAGGACAAGTTCCGGGTCTGGAGCATGCAGGGCGCGGCGATGGTGCAGCTCGGCGTCTGGACGGCGCTGGCGGAGAACGGTCTTGGGGCCTCGCTCCAGCATTACGATCCGGTCATCGACAAGGCAGTCCGGGAACGCTTCGGCATCCCGGAAGACTGGGTGCTGATTGCCCAGATGCCGTTCGGGGCTTTCGACGCTCCCGATAAGGAGAAGTCGTTCCAACCGATCGACGAACGCGTCCGCGTCATCAAAGAATAAGAAAGAAAACGCGGCATCCCCCTTGGGATGCCTTTTTCTTTTCCGGGCTGATTATTAGCCGTTTTTAATTGCGCGCGGCGGGGAATTGTGCTAAAATATAAAAGGAGATGAATGCAGAATGAAAGGAACGATTGCCGTCCTGGATACCGGACTCAGCGGTCTCAACGTGTTTTCCACCCTGGCAACGACCTTCCCGAAGGAACGGTTCCTATACCAGAACAATTTGAAATATTATCCGTATTCGGAACGGCCGGAAGCGGAGATCAGGCAGCTGGTCGAAAACGACATTACCGGCATCATGCGGGAAAACCCGGCCGTTTTGATCGTCGTTTCCGACACCATCATCGAATACGGCGCGGAAAAACTAAAAAAGGTCGAGGTCCCGGTCATCAGGATCGACGATGCGATCGTCGAGTATGCCAATCGCAACTACGAACAGAAGAACATCGTCCTTCTGGCCCGAAGGGAAACGTTGGATGCCAATCTGTATCAGAAACGGTTCAATTATAACCATTTGTACTCCATCGCCAGCGATGAACTGGAAAAGATAATCGAAAAGCGGATGACAAAGACAGCGCAGTCGTTTGCGGCGGTAAAGGAAGCCTTCCGGTCGGTCATTAAGAAGGAAATCGACCTGATCATCACCGGCGCGCCGTTTTTACTTAACTTGCAGACGGAAATCCGGGAGTATGTCAAATACCAGATGATGACCGACGTCGGGATGATCATTGCGAACAAGTTGTCGGAGGTCATGACCGAGGAGGAGAAGAAGGGACGGGGGGAACGGATCGTGAAGACGAACGTTCCGACCCGGCAATTCAGGGAAAGGGCGTATTGGCTAGATTGCGAATACAAGATCCGGGAGTATCGGTGATGGATAAGATCGCGAGCTTGCGGGAGATAATCGATTGCAGTTCCGCCATCGTGTTCTTCGGCGGCGCCGGTGTGTCCGTTCCGTCGGGAATTCCCGATTTCCGCGGCACGGGCGGTTTGGAATCGCAGAACATCCCGTTCGAGATCATTCTCAGCCGCGATTACTTCCTTTCCCATCCCGAGGCTTTCTTTTCCGTTTATCGAGACAAACTCCTCTTTCCCGATGCGCGCCCGAACAAGGCGCATTATGCCCTTGCCCGGCTCGAAGCCCAGGAGAAACTCCGGGCCGTCATCACGCAGAACATCGACAACCTCCACCAGGCGGCGGGCAGCCGGGTCGTGATCGAACTGCACGGGTCGGTCTATCGCAATTACTGCATGAAATGCGGGAAGAAATATGATTTTGATTTCATGGTCAAAAGCAAGGGCATTCCCCGTTGTACCTGCGGTGGCATCGTCCGTCCCGATGTCGTTTTGTATCAGGAACAACTGCCGACATCGGCGCTGGCGGCGGCGATCGACCACATCAAAAAGGCGGACACGCTGATCGTGGCGGGGACGTCACTCGTCGTTTATCCGGCCGCCGGACTGATCCGCTATTTTACCGGAAACAACATGGTGATCATCAACAAATCGACGACCGATTATGACAGGCTTGCCGATCTTGTGATCCACGATTCCGTCGACCTGGTGCTGGACGCGATCGTCAAATAAAAAAAGGAAGAAGCGTTTCTTCCTTTACTGGGGTTGGGCGAACTTCCGCTCGACCTGGTTGATTTTTGCGGGGGGCACCTGCGTCGTCGGATACCAGCCCTTCTCCGTCATCTTCGCATACACCTCGTTTTGGATCCTCAGGCATTCGAAGAGGGAATTATTGAAAGCGGTGCGAACTCCGGGCGTTGAGGATTCGACGGTGGCGTGGAGGAAGAGGTCGCACGTCTCTTTGACGGCGATTAACAGGTCCTGCATGAGATTCTGATCATTCATCGTTTCGCCTCCTTACTGCAACACCTTATAGATTTGGTTGAAGACCGAGTGATAGCGTTCCTGCAGTCCCTGCACGAACGCCTTTAATTCGCGATCCTGAAGGGCATCGGCGGTGTTTCCGCATTTCTGATAAAGATGTTTCGTCTGGTTCAGACTGTCTTCCACATACAGCAATTCTTTTTCGCTCATAATGTACCTCCTGTCGTCAATTATTATTGGAAGATGACGGCATTATTATACCCGCAAAATAGCAAAAGTTTTCTTATCCAAGGGGTCACATCATGCATCGTGCCAGTTCGGCAATGCGCCGGCAACATTTGTTAGAAAGTAAAAACCTATACCTGAGCATCCTGGTGTTGAGTTTGCCGATATTCTTGTCCAACCTGATGAAGGCGCTGAACAGCTTTATCGACATGTTTTTCGTGTCCAATTTCGTCGCCGACGACATCGTCTCGGAATCGATCACGGCGATCTCGATCACCTTTCCGATCTTTTCGATCACCCAGGCCTTTGCCTACGGGGTGATGGCGGCCGGCGTCGCCCTCATCGCCCAGGCCCTGGGCGCCGATCGCAAGGACGTCGCCACGAAGATCACCGGACAGTTGCTCCTGCTCACCGTCATCCTCGGCCTGGTCATGAACGCCGTCCTGTATTTCTTTACGCCGACGATCGTGACGTGGATGGGCGCGGAGGGAGTCGGCCGCGAACTGATGATCACTTATGTCCGGATCAGATCCTTCGAGATGGTCCCGCTGTTCATGTATTTCGCCTTTCTTGCCAGCCGCCAGGCGGGCGGTGACACCCTGACCCCGTTCATCGTCGACACCGTGATGATCATCGTCAATATCCTTTTGACCTGGTTATTCGTGACCGCATACGACCTGGGAGTCGCCGGCGCGGCCTGGGGGACGCTGATCGGGAACGTCATCATCGTTCCGGCTTTCATGTTCATGCTTTTCAAGAAAAACAAGAACCATGTGTATCTGCGACCGCGGGATATCGTCTACGACGGCCCCATGGTCGGAAAGATCTTTAGACTGTCATGGCCGGTCGGCGTCAGCCAGGCGTTCACATCGCTTGGCTTTCTGGTTTTGAACGCGATGATCCTCTCTTACGGAAACGCGACCGTCAACGCCTTCCAGGTCGGAAACAAGATCAATTCGCTTGTCCTCAATCCGGCGATGGGCATCGGCGCCGTCACCGCGACCTTCGTCGGCCAGAACATCGGCGCCGGAAACGAGGCGCGGGCGCGGGAAGCGGTACGGAAGGCGATGACGCTCGTCATAATCATCAGCGTCGTCGGCGGGATGATCCTGATGCCGTTCCGCCGGCAACTGGGCGGGATCTTCCTCGAACGCGTTCCCGAAGCCCTGGACTTGAGTGTCGAGTACATGTTTTACGTGTTCACCTGCCTGCCGCTGATGGGGATTTACCAGGTCTACATGGGCACCTATCAGGGAAGCGGCGAGACGCAATTGAGCTTGCTTCTGGCAACGATCAGACTCTGGGTGTTGCGCATCCCACTCGTTTTGCTTTATAAGAATGTGTTGCATCTGCCGGCGTCAAGCATCTGGTACGCAATGACGATAAGCAACGCGGCCGCCTTGTACATCGGCGCGATCTTCTACCAGATGTGCCGTTTCCGACCGAAAATCAGAAAGGAGCAAGAGGTATGAGCGAAAGACTGCCGTATCGATTGGGGTTCATATCCACGGATGCCTGTCCGGAGATCAACGAGACGCCGGGTTATGACTGGGTGAAAAGCGTCATCGTCGGCACCTTTCCATATCAACGGGAAAAAGCCCGGGGCCGGTATCTGCCGGCCCGGTTTGCTTACGGGCAAGATTATCATTTGGTGCTTGCGGGAAAACTTGAGGAAATCGCCCGTTCGTTCGGATTGAGCCGCTACGAAATCCGCGTTGACCGCAATCCCTTCGACGAAAAGAAGCTTGCCTGGCTGGCCGGGCTTGGTTTTATCGGGAGGAACACGCTTTTGATCACACCGGAATACGGTTCCTTTGTCGTGCTCGGGACGATTCTGACCGACCGCATCTTTTCGGCATCCGGCCAGCCGGAACGATCCGGGTGCGGAGAATGCGACGCGTGCCTTAGAAGCTGCCCGACGGGTGCATTGACGGGCGGGTTTGACCGCGTCAAATGTCTGTCGTATCTGACGCAGACGGCTTCGGAAGAGTTTTCTAAGTACGATGTTTTAAGGGACGCTTATTACGGCTGCGACATTTGCCAGGAAGCCTGTCCCCATAACCGCGGTAAAAGCGGATGCTTGCCGGAGTTTGTTTTTGCGCCTGATTCCGTCATGAACCTTGACGAACTTGAAAAACTGGATAAAAAGACTTTTTCGGAAAAATACGGAAACAAGAATTTCGCCTGGATCGGTTACTTAAAAATGTTAAGAAACATCATCGTTCTTGAAGTAAATAATAATAACGTCGACAACGAAAAAATCGCATATTTTCAAAAGAAATACGCCGACGTTCCGTGGTTTAACCGCCATATGGAATACCTGAAGAAGAGGTGGAAACATGGCCCGCAATAACATCGTCCTCTACCAACCCGAAATCCCCCAGAACGTCGGGAACATCATGCGCACGGCGTTTGCGGGCGGGGCGGTTCTTCATATGATCGAACCGCTTGGATTCAGCCTCGCGAGCAGGTATTTACGGCGCAGCGGCGTCAATTACATTGACCAGGTTGAATACCGTTTGTATTGTGACCTTGATGAATTTTTCCGCGAAAATCCGGGCGGGGAATACTTTTTCCTGACGCGCTACGGCGAACGGATGTTTTATGAGGGGGAACTTGCGGACACGGGAAAGGATTATTATTTCATTTTCGGCCGGGAATCGACCGGGATTCCGAAGGAGATCCTAAACGCCCATCTTGACCGCTGCATCCGTCTGCCGATGAGCGCCAGCGTCCGCGCCCTCAATCTCAGCAACACCGTCGCGATCGTCCTTTACGAAGCCCTTAGGCAACAGGGTTATCTAGGCCTGTCGCGACAAGAACCGGACAATTTCAAAGGCAGTAATTACCTCCGTGAATAAATTATAATCAATATTAATCGGTCTATAATATTGATTGTAGAATGGAGGACAAGACAAATGCGTAAAAGAAAAAAGTTCTCGCTGTTCCATAATTCCGATCGGAACCTGAACGACCCGTTCCTGCCGGAATATGACAATGAATACGAGAACGAATTTTCTGAGGAAATGTTCAGCCGCAATTACCAGTGGATGAACAAGCAGAACCAAGAACAGGGCGGCACAGTGACGCAGAATAGTCAAAGCAGGGATCAAGCCCGGGCGGGCGATCAAAATAACGCGAGCATGGGCGAGCACGCGGCCGAGCCCCGTAATTGGCAGTGACGACATTCTATATTATAAACAGTTCCTCGCGAACTGTTTATTTTTTTTACGCTGTTTGCTTAACAACATTTTTCCGATATGATATAATTAGTAAAAACGAGGTATGACATGAAGCAGTATCTGGACTTTTTACGCTACATACTTGAAAACGGACGGGAAAAAAACGACCGGACCGGAACGGGAACGATCTCGGTTTTCGGCTACCAGTTCCGGCATAATCTGAAAGACGGGTTTCCCTTGCTTACGACCAAGAAAGTGCACCTGAAATCGATCATTCACGAATTGCTCTGGTTCATCAAGGGCGACACGAACATCAAGTACCTCGTGGACAACGACGTCCGTATCTGGAACGAATGGCCTTTCGAAAAATACCGCGCTGCAGCGGAATACCGGGGCGAGACGATCGAGGAGTTCGTCAAACGGATCAAGGAAGACGACGCCTTCGCTAAAAAATGGGGCGACCTCGGTCCGGTGTACGGGCGCCAGTGGCGCGCCTTCGCCGGACGCGAACGGACCGTGGACCAGCTCGCGAAGGTGATCGCGACGATTAGGACGAATCCCGAATCGCGGCGGCTGATCGTTTCCAGCTGGCACGCGGCGTATGTCGACGAGATGGCGCTGCCGCCGTGCCACTTGCTTTACCAGTTCTATGTCAATGACGGCACCATTTCCCTCCAGCTTTACCAGCGTTCGGCCGACGCCTTCCTCGGCGTCCCCTTCAACATCGCCTCATACAGCCTCCTGTTGATGATGGTCGCCCACGTGACCGGACTGAATCCGGGTGAGTTCGTTCATACTTTCGGCGACGCCCATATTTATAAAGACCACCTGGAGCAGGTGGCGTTGCAACTGAGCAGGGAATCGCGTCCGCTCCCGAAGATGGAGATCGTCCGAAAGGTCGATTCGATTGACGATTTCCGCTTCGAGGATTTCAAACTCAGCGATTACGATCCCCATCCGGCGATCCGCGCCAAGGTGTCGGTATGATCTCAATCATCGTCGCGATCGCTTCCAATAACTGCATCGGCAAGGGCGACGCCCTGCCCTGGCATTACCCGGAGGATCTGCGCTATTTCCGGCAGGTGACGACGAACCACCGGGTCTTGATGGGGAGAAGGACGTTTCTTTCGATCATCGGCCGGTTGGGCCGGCCGCTTCCCGACCGGGAGAGTCTGGTGGCGAGCCGCGATCCCGACTTTGCTTATCCGGGCGTCACCGTCATCCGCGATCTTGAGGCATTTTTACGGGAAGATCACGCCGACGAGGTTTTCGTCATCGGCGGCCGCGAAATATACAAGGCAGCCCTCCCTTACGCCGACCGTCTCTACATCACTCGCATCATGAAGGATTACCCGGGCGATGTCTTTTTCCCCGCCTATCCGGCCGAGGACTTCCGCCTGATCCGCCAGCATGATGACAGGGAATTATCATTCCGCGTATACGAAAGGATAAGACCATGATAGCACTGATCATCACGATCGCCGCTTTGGTAATCGGATTCATATATTTCTATTTCACGCAGATCGTCCCGGGCGCCATCATCTGGTGGAGCATCCCGATCATCTTTCTGGTCGCGTGGCTAGCGGGATTTTTGCTTCTGGTGATCTTCTTCGGCTGCTGCACCGCCCTGCAAAGCAAGAAACAGAAGATCACGGCCCCGAAGCCGTTCTTCAACTGGTTCATCTATCACATGACGATCTTCCTGCGCGGGTTTTACAACATGAAGGTCATCGTCGAAGGCAAGGAACTCATTCCTGACAAGAAGGACATCCTCATCGTTTCCAATCATCAGTCGAACCTTGACCCCCTGATGATCATCAGCGCCTTCAAGGGTAAACCCGTGACCTTCATCATGAAGAACAACATCATGAAGGTCCCGATCGTCGGCACCTGGCTTTATGTTTCCGGTTTCCTCCCCCTCGATCGCAGTAACAATCGCAAGGCGATGGAGGTCATCGACCAGGCGATCGAGCGCCTGCAATCCGGCTTTTCGCTGGCGGTATATCCGGAAGGAACGCGAAGCAAGGGACCGGACATGAACCGCTTTCGCAACGGCATCTTCCGGCTCATCGAAAAGGCGCAGGTCGACACGGTCGTCCTCGCCATCGATAACTTTTACAAGGTCCGGAAAAGGTTCCCGTTTTGCCGGACGAAGGTCCTGATCCGGGTCTGCGAGGTGCTCAAATACGAAGACGTCAAGGACATGCATACCAACGAGATCGGCGACCGGGTACAGAAGACGATCGAGGACAATCTCGCCGACGCCCGCTCGCGTTATCCGTGGTTAAGGCAATAAACATCAATGCAAACTGACATTTCCCAGATGGATAAAACAAAAATCCCGCTTCATATGCGGGATTTGTTTATTCAGGAACGATGTTGAAAGCGATCATTTTAATTTCCCCGTTTTCGACGATGAAGTAATTCAAGGAAGAGTTTTTCAGGGGAAAGCGGAAATCAAATCCTGGTTCGATGGCGGTGATCACGCTTTTGATAACCTGGGCATGGGCGCAGATCAGCACCTTTTCCGCCTTTCCTTCCAAAGCCAGAAGCGCTCGCGTGGTCCGTTTGCGCAAGTCGCGAAGCGATTCCAGACCCGGCGCTTGTTCCGCGAAGATCATCCGGTAAGTCGCTTCGTCCAGGACCATCCCTTCGAGCGATCCGAAACTGCGTTCACGGAACCCGTCGTTGTTAACGATGGGTTTTCCGTGCCCGATTGTCCTGGCGATTATTTCCGCCGTTTCCCGCGCCCGCCGCAACGGGCTTGTGATGATCAGGTCCCATTCGGGATCGCGGTCCTTAAGGTATACCGCGACTTTTTCCGCCTGCTGGCGGCCGGTTCCGTTGAGCGGGTTGTCGGTCAGCCCCTGAACGAGGTTGGCTTTGTTCCAGTCGGTCTGGCCATGACGGATGAAACAGGCGATCATCTGGGTCCTCCTTTGGTTTAATAGTATATTTATGCCAAATAATTGACTTTACGATCGAGTTTTGGTACAATATAAATAGAAATCTCCGAATCGCAACTGAGTGGGGGAACCACCATTGGGGTGAATTTTGCCAGGCAAAAAGGGTAACTTGGGTACCCTAACCCGTCAGCTAACCTCATAGGAGTTCACCAAGCGTATAACTTATCGTTATGCGTTTTTTTGTTTTTCCAATAAAACATACGGAGGTGGAACATGAGGTTTTTATCGTTTTACAAGGCCGGTCAATCCGCGACCAAGGCGGGGTTGATCAGGCGGTTGGTCATGAGTTTGCTTGCCCTTGGCGTCGGCGTACCGGCGTACGGGCTTGCGGGAGCGGCCCTGGTCCGGGAATATCTTGCCGGAGGGGCCAGGGTGATGCTGGACGCGGGAATGATGCTTGTCATACTCGCGGCCGCAACCCTCCTCATCGCCCTGCCCGTTGGATTGAAGGCGTTTAAAGGGCTAAAATTGCGCGCTTATATTGAATAAGTGGCCGGTTTTTTCTGGCGAAACAAAAATATTATAGCATAATTCCCCGTTTTGTGCTATAATAAACTTCACAACAGCGAGGTGATAACGCTTGCGCACCGTTGATTTGATCATAAAGAAAAAAAACGGGGGCGAATTGACGGATGCGGAAATCCGTTACCTGATTTCCGGATACGTCAGCGGGGAAATCCCCGATTATCAGATGAGCAGCCTGTTGATGGCGATTTGTTTCCGCGACCTGAATCCGACCGAGCGCTTCCACCTGACGAAGACGATGCTTGAAAGCGGGGAGCGCGTCGACCTAATCGGTCTCGGCGATTTCTGCGTAGACAAGCATTCCACCGGCGGCGTCGGCGATAAGACGACGCTCGCGCTCGCGCCGATTCTCGCAGCCTGCGGTTTGAAAGTCGCGAAAATGAGCGGCCGTGGGCTTGGTCATACCGGCGGGACCATCGACAAACTCGAATCGATTCCCGGTTTCCGCACCAGCCTTACCCAGGAGGAGTTTTTCCGCCAGGTGCGGGACATCTCCCTAGCCGTTGCCGGCCAGACGGCGGAGATCGCGATTGCGGACAAGAAGCTTTATGCTTTACGCGACGTCACCGGGACGATCGAGTCGATCGGGCTGATAGCATCATCGATCATGTCGAAGAAACTGGCGTGCGGCGCTGATTACATCCTGCTCGACGTCAAAGTCGGCGCCGGCGCTTTCATGAAGGATTTGCGTTCCGCGCGCGCCCTCGCGGCCGCGATGGTCGACATCGGCCGCCGTTTCGGGAAGAAGACGGCTGCCGTCCTCACCAACATGGACGAACCCCTTGGCGAGGCCGTCGGGAACGCCCTCGAGGTCATTGAGGCCATCGAGACCCTGAAGGGGCGGGGACCGGAGGATTTCCGGCAGTTGTGCCGCTGCCTGGTGGCGGAGTTGCTCGTCATGACCGGCAAGGCCCATAAACGCAAAGCGGCGTTGACCGCCGTGGATAAGGCTATTGCCAGCGGCGCTGCCCTGAAGAAATTCCGGGAAATGATCATCTACCAAGGCGGGGATCCGGCTGTGATCGACGATTACGCCCTTCTGCCGCAGGCGCGCTACCGCCATACCGTGACCAGTCCGGAAAGCGGATATGTGGCGGGAATCGACGCCTTGGCCATCGGCCGCGCCGCCATGGCCCTCGGCGCCGGGCGCAACACCAAGGAAGAAGCGATCAACCTGGCGGTCGGAATCACGGTCAAGGCCAAGACCGGCCGGAAAGTCGAGCGGGGAACGCCGCTTGCGGTCATATATGCCGATCGCGACGATTTTTCCGACGTCGCGGCGGCGGTTCAAAGCGCCTTTACGATCGCGCCCGAACAGACAAAAGAAAAGAAGCTAATATTGGGGACAGTATACTAAGCAAACGGAGTTGAAACGATATGGTCCGGGTCTTTAAGGAACTCGGTTGGTATTTCCGGAAAGAGTGGTTCAAGTTCCTCCTGGTCATGGTTCTTACCTTCGCCCTGACCTACGCAATCACCTTACCGCCGAAATATATCGGCACGGTCATCGACCGCATTATCGAGAAGAACCTGACGCGGGATTCCGCGATCTTGCTTTGCATATCGATGGCCGGAGCCGGAATCGCGATCTACGTCACCGCGGTCATCAAGGACCGCCTGGCGGGGAAGCTTTTTCATGATCTCTATTACCGGATGAAAAAGGAATTCCTCGTCAGCATCTTCCGGCAGGACGGCGACTTTTTCGAATCCTACCATCCCGGCGACCTGATGAACCGGGCGACCGGAGACATCCAAATGATCGCCAACGTCGCCACCCATCTTTTTTTCAATTTCGCCGACGCGATCGTGATGCTCGTCATCTCGTTCGTGTTGATGATCAGGCTCAACGTGCCGCTCACCTTTTACTCGATCATCCCTCTGCCGCTGATTACCGCGCTTGTGACGTATCTGCGGCCGAAGATCATTGATAACTGGAAGCAGGTCCGCGTCAAGGTGTCGCGTCTTAACAACCTGGCGATGGAACGGGTCAACCACGTGAAGATGGTGCGCGGGTTCGTCCGGGAAAAGGCGGATGAAGCGCTGCTGGCGGCTAACGCGGCCGATGTTTTCGCGACCGAACGCAAGGCCGTCCTCATGCAATCCCTGGTCATGCCGTCGTTCCGAATGATTACCCTGATTAGCCAGGGGATCGCCCTCGGTTACGGGGCCTACCTGATCATCAACCAGCGCGCCTTCACCGTCGGAAACCTCATCACTTTCAACCTTTATCTGAATATGTTCGCCAGGCCGTTCTTCAGCCTCGGCAACCAGATCACCCGGTTCGCCCAAAGCGGAGTTTCCTTCGACCGCCTCAACGAGGTGATGGAGGCCGTGCCGGCGATCGTGGATAAGCCCGACGTGATCGAACTTGAGCGTGTCGATGAGATCGAATTTCGCAACCTTTCTTTCCGTTATCCGGGAGATAGGGAATATACGATTACGGATATCAACCTGCAGGTGAAACGCGGGGAAACGCTCGGCGTCGTCGGGAAGACCGGCAGCGGTAAATCGACGCTCGTCCGTCAGTTGTTGCGCTCGTTCCCGATCAGTTCGGGAAGCATCTTCATCAACGGGCGCATCATCAGCGATTACGCGAAGGAAAGCGTCCGTCGCCAGATCGCCTACGTTCCCCAGGAACACCAGTTGTTTTCGCGAACGGTGCTGGCGAACCTGAAACTGGGCGAAAGCGCGAAGACCGACCTGACGATCGACGAAGCGGTGCGACTAGCCGATTTTGAAAAGGACCTGCCGTTTCTGGAAAACGGTCTGGAAACGATCGTCGGCGAGGCCGGCGTCACCCTGTCAGGCGGCCAGAAGCAGCGGCTTTCGATCGCTCGCGCCTTCCTGAAGAACGCCGATGTGTTGATCATGGACGATTCGCTATCCGCCGTCGACGGCGTCACCGAGAAGAACATCGTCGAAAGTCTGAAATCTTACCGGCGCGGCCGGATCAACATCATCTGCACCCACCGTTTGTCGGTCGTCGAAGAGGCCGACCAGATCATCGTGATGGAAAACGGACGGATCGCCGAGCGCGGCACTCATCAGGAACTCATGGAAAAACGCGGCTGGTATTACCACCAATACCTGACCCAGCAGATGGAGGCCGACGATGCGAAAGAATAAACCGGCCCACCTGTCCACAGGGAAGATCCTTATCCGCGTGTTCCGCTACGCCCTGCGAAGCAAATTCCTGCTGCTGGCGGCGCTGTTGTTCCTGTTTGTGTTTTCCGTCCTCGAGATCGCCCAGCCGCTCATCATCAAGCGCGTGATCGACGACGAACTTGCGGGAGTCGCCACCGTCTGGACCGAAGTCGATACCGAAAACGAAAAAACGGTCCGTTTCGACGGGAAACTTTATGTGAAGGGAGCCTTGGACGGTCCCAGATACACGATCCGTTATTACAAGGACGGTTATCTGTTGATCGACGGGGAGATCCCGGAAAAGGACAACATCGTAAGCATCGGCGCGCAGGCGGTGATCGCGAAAAGCGACGGGGGGACCTACGTCGCCGATTACCGGATCCTCACCAGGGAGGAGATGCGACTGTTTTTCGAGCCGTCGATCAAACCGATCACCCTGATGATCATCCTTTACGCCGCCGTCACGATCGTCATCCTGTTGGCGCGTTTCCTTCAGCGGATCGCCTTCACGACTTCATCGCTCCGCCTGTCGCTTGAGATGCGCAAAAACATGTTCCAGAAAATGAACCGTCTGCCAGTCGCCTATTTTTCGACGGAGCCTTCGGGTAAGATCGTCACCAAGATGATCTACGACACCGAGGGGGTCAGGGGACTGTACGAGGTGATGTTCTCGATCGTCAGTTCCATCGTCTCCCTGGTGATGATCTACGCCGGATTCTTTTATCTTGACTGGAAACTCGCGCTTTTCACGCTCGCCGCTTTCCCCCTGATCTACCTGTGGATGAGCGTATACCGGCGCATCGTCAATGCCTACAACCACAGCATCCGGGAAATGAACTCGCGGATCAACGGGAAGATGGCCGAGTTCGTGAATGGCGCCGGCATCATCCAGGCTTTCAACAAGGAAAAGGAGATGACCGCGGAATACGACGGGCTGCTATTGGAAAACTACGCGACGAAACTCAAGCACCTGCGAATCAACACCGTTTTCGGTTATCAACTGCTGAACTTCATCTACAGGATGGTAGTCGTGCTCGTGCTGGTCTATTTCGGGATGCAGTACTTCTCGACCGCGGCCATCGTCACCGGAACGACGATTTACGTCTTCGTCGAGTATCTGGGCAAACTGATGAGCCCGATCGCCGACATCTTCAGCAACCTCAACTCGCTTGAGGATTCGCTCGTTTCCGCATCGCGCGTTTTCGAATTCCTGGACAAGAAAGAAGACACGGGCATCGGCGCGGTGACGGGCGTCCGGTTCCGCGGCGATATCGATTTTACTGACATCAGTTTTCGCTATGAAGAACAATATGTGTTGAAAAACGTTTCGCTTTCGATCAAAGCCGGACAATTCGTCGGGATCGTCGGCGCGACCGGATCGGGGAAGACCACGCTCATGAGCCTGCTCGAGCGCTTTTACGATCTTGAGGAAGGTAAGATCTTCATCGACGGCGTCGATTACACCGGTTATTCGAAACAGGACGTCCGGAACAATATCGGCATCATCCTCCAGGATCCGGCGATTTTCGAGGGGACGATCAAAAGCAACATCACCCTGGGGGTCGATGTTCCCGATGAGGTCGTCATCGAGACGCTCAGGAAGATCGGCGCCGGCAAGTTCACTAGTTCCTACCGCGACGGCATCCATACGAAGGTCGCCTACATGGGCGAAAACCTTTCGACCGGAGAGAAACAGTTGATCGCCTTCGCCCGGATCCTGCTGCGTAATCCGCCGATCATCATCCTTGACGAGGCGACCGCCAATATCGACAGCGAAACGGAAACGTTGATCCAGAATGCCTTGACCGTGCTTTCCGAAAGCCGAACGACGATCGTGATCGCCCACCGGCTCTCGACGATTAAGAACGCCGACATGATTTACGTCATGGGCGCGGGTCGGATCGTGGAAAGCGGAACGCACGGCGAGTTGTATCAGAAAGAAGACGGTATATACCGGTCAATGTATGAAGCTTTGAATTAGGAGGAGTCAATGACCTTATTATTTGAACAAATCCTGCGCGTCCTCGCCGCCGCCATCATCGGCGCGGCGATCGGCTACGAAAGGGAAATCAAAAACAAACCGGCGGGATTCTTCACCTTCACCTTGGTGTGCGTCGGCAGCTGTCTGATCGCCATCCTCCAGCAGAACGTCGTCAACGAAGCGCTGGCGATGGCCGAGCACTACGCGCAGACGAACCCGGCCATGATCGACGCCGTGACCGTCGACCAGGGGCGGATCACCGCCGCCGTCGTCAGCGGGATCGGCTTCCTCGGGGCCGGGGCGATCATCCACAACCGTTTCCAGGTCAAAGGTGTGACGACCGCCGCCATGCTCTGGATGGTTTCCGGGATCGGGTTGCTGATCGGCACCGGCGGATTGAACAATTATGTGATCGCCGGCGTCACGTCCGTCATCATCCTGCCAATCACGATGCTTTCCCGCCGGCTTGGCGAAAGGTTGTCGAAGACGAAAAAGGTGCAGAAGATTACGATCGTTTTCGAGGAACAGTTCGAGAAGGAACTCTTCGACTTTCTCGCCCAGCAGGGCGCGATTGTCCGGAAAAGCTTTTTCGTAAACAAGTCCGTCCAGCAGCATAAACAGATGAAGGAATCGATCATCTATTTCAGCTTGCCGAAGACGCGGAATTATTCCGATGTAATGGACCAACTCGCGAAACTCAATTACATTTACGAGATTCACGAGGCATAAAAAAA
>DGDS01000033.1:17585-17968 GCA_002385575.1 Caryophanales bacterium UBA3946
AAAACGACAGCGCGCTGTCGTTTTTTTTATGAAAAAGCCGAGCTTTTAGCCCGGGATTATTGCAATGGTGCGGCTAGTGAAAGTCGAATTCACACATCCTTACGGATACTACCCCCTCAAAGTAGCGCGTCTACCAATTCCGCCATAGCCGCGTATCGTTGGTGCCACTGGCCGGATTCGAACCGGCACGCCCTTGCGGGCGCTTGATTTTGAGTCAAGTTTGTCTACCAGTTTCAACACAGTGGCATGCTATAATATTATACAACATTCCTGCGGGAAATTCAACATTTTTATTAGAAAAATTGCGGTTATCATGCGCAAGGAAGTTTGGACTTTTATAGGCTATGGAAAATTAATAAATGTATGATTGTAAATGATATGAG
>DGDS01000040.1 GCA_002385575.1 Caryophanales bacterium UBA3946
TCGCCGACGCGGATGCCGAGTTTTTCCGCTTCTTCCTTGTTCTTGACGCCGATGTCGAGGAACATGTCGTCAATCTTCGCCGGTTCCTTCAACTCTTCCGGCCTTAAAAGGTGCGGAGGTTTGGAACCGATCACGCCTTCGTAGGTTTTGCCGGAGGCGGTCGTTACCGTGAATTGCTGGGCGAGCATCACCTGGCTCCACCAGCCGCCGATCGTCTGGAACTTCAAAAAACCCTCTTCGGTGATCTTCGTGACGATCATTCCGATCTCGTCCATATGGCCGGCGATCATGATCTTCGGCCCGTCGGCCTTTCCGACCTTGCGGGCGATGATCGATCCCAGCCCGTCATAACTTATTTCTTCCTTGGGCACGATCTTAAGGAACTCGCGCTCCATCAGCTTGCGTACGTTTTTCTCGTGGCCGCCGATGCCGTCCGTTTCGCACAGTTCCTTAAGAACCTTCACTTCTTCCGTCAGTTTCACGCCTGGATTTCCTCGCGTTTCTCTTCTTCCGGAATTACGATGTCTTCCTTCTTTGGCTTCGGATCTTCTTTCCGTTCCTCCTTCGCCTCTTCCTTTTCCTTCTTCTTCGCGGCCTTCTTTGTTTCTTCCTTTGCGAGATACTCATAACGGTAGTTCTTGTAATTCTTATATCCGTCGAAGGCAATCACGACCGCGCTAATAATGGCAAGGATCAACAGGATCCACGCCAGGTTTTTCTGGTTAAAGAAATCGGTGAAGACGATGATCGGACCAACGGTGATCAGGCCGATATGGGTGCCGAACTGCGGGTAGTCGGTCGCTTCCTTGCGCAGTACGGTGGCGAAGAAATAGATCACGCCGCGGAGCCACAGGATCCCGCCGACTGAATAACGCAGGAGGTTTTGCGAGGGGCTGTCCTTTCCGGCTTCGACTACAAGCAGGACGCCAACGGCGGCCATCAGCAGAATTTCCACCAGGTAAATTGCCATCATCAATCTGTCTTTAGTCGTCTTAAGCAACGGATACAACCTTAACAAGCCGAAAATGATCAAAGCGATCCCGGCAATGTACAGGAAGATATCCGGCGTGGCCACAACAACGATACCGACGGCCAATAGGATGGCGGCGCCGATCCATTCAAAAATGAACAAGTATTTTTTGAAGAAGTTTTTCATAATGCCTCCTACATTTTTTCTTTAACATTTACTCCGATTAAGTTCAAACCGTCGCGCAATACCGTCCGGACCGCATCCATGAGCGTCATCTTCTCCGCCGTCTCGAGCGGATCGTCGGTGATAATTTTTTCGCTGTTATAATAGCTGTGCAAACCGGAGGCCAACAGCAGTAGATACTGGGCGATCTTGTGCGGCAGCCGTTTTATCGCCGCTTCTTCGACGTACAAGGGATAGACCGCAAGGGCGAACAACAGATCCTTCGCCTTCTCCACGTCCAATGCCTTGAATTCCGCTACCGGCTGATACGTCAGGCCCTGCTCGGCATGCACCCTGAACAGGCTGCAGATCCGCGCATAAGCATACTGGACGTAATAAACCGGGTTTTCGTTTGATTTTTTCACCGCCAGGTCAAGATCGAGGTCGATATGGGTCCCAAGGGCCTTCTCGACGTACATGAACCTGAGCGCGTCGGTTCCAACTTCGTCAATCAGATCGCGCAGCGTGATCGCTTTCCCGCTGCGTTTGCTCATCTTGATTTCCGCGCCGTTCTGGATGACCCGCACCATCTGCAGGATCTCGACATGGATATTGCCCGTGTCGCGGCCGAGCAGTTCGAGCGCGATCTTTAAAGGCAGGATATGGCCATGATGATCGGCGCCGAGAACGGTGATCAGGTAATTGAACCCGCGGTCAAGTTTGTTGGCATGGTAAGCGATGTCGGGCGTGATGTAGGTCAGGGACTTATCGCTTTTGATGAGGACGCGGTCCTTCTCGTCGCCGCGTTCCGTCGTCTTCAGCCAGACGGCGCCGTCTTTTTCATAGACGTAGCCGTTGTCCCGGTAGAAATCAAGCACCTTCTGGACCTCGCCGCTATCGTAGAGGCTTTGTTCGCTGAACCACACGTCAAAAGTTACGTTGAACTCGCGCAGATCCCGCTTCAGGCCCGCAAGTAAATAATTAAGGCCGAAGGCGCGGATGTCGCGGTACCATTCGTTATGAAGATAATAATCGCCTTTTTCCGCCTTGATCAGCTTGGCGATCTCAATGATTTCCGGACCGTAATAACCGTCCTTGCCGAGATCGCAGGGAAGGCCGAACAGTTCTTTGTACCGTTCGTGGATCGACAGGGTAAGGTTATGGATTTGGTTGCCGGCGTCGTTGACATAATGCTCGGTCGTCACTTCGTACCCCGCCTTGCGCATCACACGCGCCAGAGAATCGCCGTAGGCGGCGCCGCGACCGTGGCCGATATGCAGATATCCGGTCGGGTTGGCGCTCACGAACTCGAGGTTCACCTTCGTCCCCTGGCCGATGGCGCTCGTCCCGTAGTTTTCCTGTTCCCGGAAAATCTGGAAAATAACCTGGGAGAGATAACGGCGGTCAATATAGAAGTTGATGAAACCAGCCCCGGCCACTTCGGCCTTATCGAGGTTAAGTTTCCGGCAATCGATGCGGGCGACGATCTCCGCCGCCAGCTCCCGGGGGTTTTTCCGCGCCGTCTTCGCCAGGCGCATCGCCAGATTGGTGGAAAAATCGCCGAAACCCGGATCTTTCGGGATATCAATCTCGATCGGCGGCGTTACCACGATTCCCAATCCGGAAACGATCTTCTTCAGTTCTTCTTTTATGGCGGAAAGGATGTTTCTAATCAATCTTATCACCGTAAATTCTTCGTTGTTAATGTTCCCAAAAAATACAGGTAAATACGGCGTTAACCGTTTTAAAAATTATACCACAATCACACGCGATTGTTAAGCGTTATGTAGTAAATAATGTAAATTTGTTGCGACGGAAGGCGTCGGGATCGACGACGATCGGCGCAATCAGGTTCAAGATCGCGTCCACGGCGGAGGTCGTGGCTTTGGAACCCCAGATCATGTCTGCAAACTCAGGATAATCGATGAAGGGATTGCGATTGCCCTGGTACGAGTAGATGACCTCATTCCGGTTCCTTTCGAAATCATCGACCGGATCCTCGTGGTGCCAGCGGATAAGGACGGAGATCCGGCCGTGATACGCGGCACTGCCGTTGTTCACTCTGTCGTTCAATTCCAGGTCCGGTTCCCCTTTTTCGCCCTCGTAACGCGTCGCCATGTAAAAGAGAATGCGGGCAACGTCGCCCTTGACCTCGGCGCGCGGTTCGAACGAGTCGCTATCGCTATAGGAGAACGACGAACCGGGGCCGTAGCCGCGGTTGACGTTCACCTTCGACCCGCCTTCATCAAAATCCTTGTTTCCGCGGGTGCTGTTCATCTGCGCATCCGTCGGTCGAAGGTTATGGATATCGCTGCCGGCGGGCCTTTTCGTACCGAAATCGCCGTGTGACTTCGCCCAGACATGCTCCTTGTTCCAGACCTGGCTGCTGTAAGCGGACTTGCTCTCGCTCCGGCCGGTGTAAAAGAGGATCACGTTGTTCGGGTTGTCCGGGTCCTCGTCCGTCTGTTTCAACAAATCAGCGGTATCGTCGTAGCTGTATGTTCTATGATCTTTGATGATATTATGCAAAAACGCCTTGAGCGCATCGCCGGAAAGGCCTTCAGCGCCTCGATAATAATCGGACAGCGTCTGCTCAATCTTTTTGACCGTGATGATGAAGACGGCTTCGTCGCTCAGATCCTTATAGGTAAGATGCGCCGTGACGACGACGATCACATCCGCGCTTCCGCGCATAACCCCGCCTTCCCTGTCGATCACCGCCGGATTATCGCTTTCCCAGATGATCGCGACCTCTCCTACTTCCGGCGGGAAATACAGGTTCCCGGTCACATTATCCAAATCCTCTTCCGCAAGCAAACTCTCCTTCACCGCAAGCAGCCATTCCCAATCGTCGATGACGTCTTCCCGCGCCAGGACCTGAAGCGCAAACGCCTTCGTGTCCCGGACCCGGTTCAGGGTAAGCGTCGCCGTCAGCGTGACGGTCTTGTCCGTTTCCGCGCGGAAGATGCGCCCGGCGGCCGTCACGACCGCGGGATCGCTGCTTTTCCATGCGATATCAACTCCGGATATGTTTGTCGGTAGTTCGAGGTCTTCAGTAACGGCGTCCAGCTGGACTCCCGCAAGCAATCCCGCCTTAACCTGGCTGACGAGCGCGTAATCGGCGGAATCGTCGGCGAGGACGATAAAGGTGAAGGTTGCGCTTGCTTTGGCGGTCCCGCAACTCAGTTCGACGGTGACCGCAACGGTCACATCCTCCCCGCCGCGGTAGACGATGCCATCATCGTCGATCGCGTCGGGCAGCGCGCTGGTCCAGACCAGTGCCACCCCGTCGATTTCCCGCGGGAAATCAAGGTCGGAAGTGACGTGTTCCTTGTCCACTCCCGCAAGCAACCCATCCAGGACGGATTCGATCTTTTCCATGTCTGCCTGATCATACGGCAAAACCGTAAATGTGAATATCCTGGTCTCGTTCTTACCGCCATAGGAAAGATAAGCGTAAAGGTTGACCGTCACCGCTTCATCCTGCGGGTTGATCTTGCCGTCATGGGTTAAGACGTCGGGGTTGGAACTGATCCAGGAAATGGCGACGTCGTTAACTTCCGCGGGCAGGACCAGATCGCTGCTTAGATCTCCCTCCTGGCCGCGTAAAAGAGTTTTCTTGACATATTCCAACCTGTCCGTAAGCGAATGTTTCAGTCCGATCACGGTCAGGATGTATTTATGACTTTCCAATTTGTCCTGATAACTGAAGTAGCCGTATAGCACCACCGTCACGTCTTCTTCCTGCCGGTTCACAACACCGGTGGCGGAAACGACGGTCGGTTCGCTGCTGATCCATTCGATGGCGACGCCGTCGACTTCGACCGGCAGGACGAGGTCGTCTGTTACCGCTTCAAGGTCGACCCCGGCGAGAACCTTGCCGGCTGCGGCCGCGATCGGCCTTTTCGGCGTACAGCCATAAAATAAAAAAAGCAGGATTAAACAAAAAAAGGTTCTAACAAATCGATGCATCTCTCTTACTCCTTATCTCCAATTATACCACAAAACTCGCAAAAATGATATGGAAAATACCACCTTTGCGCAAAAATCGCGGTAATTCCCCCGTTTTCGAAAAAGCCATTCCAAACGGCATATAAAAACAACTCTGACTCCGGAAATATTTCAATCGTCGCGGGTGGCGCAATCAAGCTTTTGTGGTATAATATAATAACTGGGTGATGACCATGCGTAAAATTCTCGGCCTGATTCTGGAACTCAACCCCCTCCATAACGGCCATTATCATTTCATCAGGGAAGCGACCGCGAAAACGACGCCGGACTGCGTCGTCGCCGTCGTTTCCGGCAATTACACGATGCGCGGCGACCTTTCTGTCATTGACAAGCACACGAAAACAGCTCTCGCGCTTAAGGCCGGAATCGACGTCGTGCTCGAACTGCCGTTCATGGCGGCGGTGAACAGCGCCGATTATTTTGCGATGAATACTGTCGCCACGCTCAATGCCCTGGCGGTCACGGACATCGCCTTCGGCGTCGAACTTGACGATCTGGACCGGCTCAGACGGATGAAGGATTTGATCGACGATCCCAAATTTGACGAAAAGGTCCGCCAGCACCTCGACAAAGGACTATCCTATCCGACGAGTTGCTACCGGGCGCTGCGGGAACTGACTGCGGACCAGAAAATCATCGAGCATTTTACGCTTCCGAACAACACTCTGGCCGTCCAGTACCTGCGGAGCATCGAACGGACGGGACGTGTCATTGCCGTCACGCCGATCAGGCGTGTCGGAAACAATTATTACGATGCGGAAGCGACCGGACCGCTTGCGAGCGCAACCGCGATTAGGAACCTGATCCGAAACGGCGCGGACGTTTCCTCCTATCTGCCCGCCTTTTGTCGGGATTCGAATTTCATCGACCTGGCAACGGCGGAAAGGAACATCATGCTTTTGCTCAAGTACCGTTTCCTGCGCGACGGGGCGGCGGCGATGCGCGCCGTGCTCGGCGTTACCGAAGGAATCGAGAACCGATTCGCGGAAATGCTTGCACGCGAAGACGATTATCAGACTTTCGTCGCGAAAATGAAGACGAAACGTTATACCGAAAGCAAGATCAAGCGGCTGATCATGCATATGCTGCTTGGAACCGACAAAAAATACGAAGAGGCGAACCTTTATTACCTGCGCCTCCTGGGCGCGAGCCAAAAAGGCCTCGCCTTCGTCCGCAGCCTTCCGGAAGACGTGAAGGCGCGGATCATCACTTCTTTCAAGAACGCGACCGATGAAATCGCCGTGACCGAACTTAAGGCCAGCCGGTTGTACGATCTGCTCACAGACGCCACGACCGCGGAGAAGGAATTTAAAATACCGATAATAGGAGAAAGATCATGAACACAAAAACCATCAGAGAAAAAATCGGTCTTTTGATCGATGAGACGAGCGGGAAAACCCTCGCGGAAGAGGGGGCGATCCGCCATATCGGCGTTGACGCCGAAAAGAACCTCGTCATCCTCGTCATCGCCCTGCATAAGACCGGAGGCGAAAACGAGGAAAAACTGCGGCGGGAAATCGCCCGCATCGTCAAACTCGACCTTGGCTATAGCGGTCTTAAAATCCAGTTCGAGGAGAAACGCAAGCTCGAGTCGATCGTTAACCGCGACGTCCGCTTCATCGTCGTCACTTCCGGCAAGGGCGGCGTCGGAAAATCGACCGTCGCCGTCAATCTCGCCTATGCCCTTACCAAACTCGACAAGACCGCCGCGATCATCGACGCCGACATCTACGGCTCTAGCGTCCCAGCGATGCTGGAAATCCCGCTTGAATACCCCAAGGCAACCGCCGACCAGAAGATCGTCCCCTTCCGGCGCTTCGGAATCGAGCTCATGTCGACGGCGTTTTTCACCGAACCCGGCAAACCGGTCATCTGGCGCGGACCGATGCTCCACCAGATGCTTGAGACCTTCTTCTACCAGGTCGCCTGGAACAAGCATCTCGATTTCATGATCATCGATGCGCCGCCGGGAACCGGCGATGTGACCCTCGATCTGAAAAACATCGTGCCGACGGCGGAAGCGATCGTCGTAACCACCCCGCACCTCGCCGCGAGCGACGTCGCCACCAAGGCGGGAATCGCAGCCCGGCAGTTGCGCCAGAACGTGATCGGAGTCGTCGAGAACATGGCGTATCTCGAAAACCCGCAAACCGGGGAACGGGATTACATCTTCGGTCAGGGCGGCGGGGAAACCGTGGCGGAAAAACTCGGCTGCGAACTGATCGCGCAGATCCCCCTGCAACAGCCGGAAAATCACCTCGCCATCTACGAGCCGGACGAACCCAACGGCAAAAAATTCATCGAACTTGCTTCTTATGTCATCGCCTGCGGGAATTATCATATTATATAAGGTGAAACCAAGGAAAATCATTTTGCGGTTTCACTTTTTTTATGATAAACTGGAAATCAATATCACCTAGAAAAATATTTTTTTCCTCTTATGTTAAAATGAATTGAAAACAAAGGCCTTTGTGCCATTACCGCCTTTACGTATTTCGTTTACGGGTATATGACAGTTACCGTAATCGTAAACAATTATCTATGCGCTCAGATTCTGGAGGAAATAGAGGATTACCGCGCCAATATCCTTACGGTACTTAATGAAGCGGAACAGGCGGCGTTCGAAGAGTATTACGACGCCATGATGAACGACATTTATGTTAACTACATCCCTGAGATCGTAAGTTATAAATTTGCGAAACTCGAGCAATTCGTCAATGATTTACTGAGATGATCGCCAAAGCAAAAGGAATCCCGCTTCCGGGATTCCTTTCTTTAGTTCCATTGCATTGTTTTCAATTGAAGGCGCTTATTGTTCGTCTTCGTCGTCTTCTTCTTCATCTTCGCAATCGCAGCACTCATCGTCTTCGCATTCTTCGCAACATTCGTCGTCGAAATCTTCGTCGTCTTCATCGTCGTCGTATGCGAATTCCCCGGCGTTGTCTTCTTCGTATTGCCTGAGCACGCGTTCGATCAATTCCCATTCTTCATCCGTTTCGATCGGGAAGAGTTCCCCGTCGCCTTCCTTGCCGGGAATATAGGAAGCTGCCATCACTTCGATATCGTCTTCGTCGCTTTCAGTAACCGGGTAGAACAACACGTAGCTCTTCTTAAACAGTTCCGAATCAAACGTGAACAATATCTCGCAAAGAATCTCGTTGCCGTCCTCGTCGATAAAAGTGAGATGTTCCTTATCCATTGGTTTTATACTCCTTTCTGCTTGTTTATGTTTGCATCCAGATAGCTTTGCAGGATAACGGCCGCCGCCAGCTTGTCGACATTTTGCTTGCGCTTCTTCCGGCTTACATCGGCCGCGAGCATTACTCTTTCGGCTATCCGTGATGTCAACCGCTCGTCGATCATTATCACTTCCAAAGCAGAACTTTCCGATAACATTTTTGCGAAACTCCGGCAATATTCCGCCAGAGTGCCCATATCGCCGCTCATGTGCCGCGGCAATCCCATGACGATCTTCTTGATATCGTATTCCGCGACCACTTTCAAAACCGCCTGCAGGGCGCTTTCCAGATCGTTTTCGGGAATCCGGACGGTTCCAAGCGGCGTGGCGATCGTGGCGGTAACGTCGCTGATCGCCATGCCGACCGTTTTCGTTCCCAAATCCAGTCCGAGGATCCTCATAGGCGACCCGTGATCATGGTCCTGACCGCGGCGATCGCTTCGTCAAGCTTCGCCGCGTCGCGGCCGCCTGCCTGGGCGAAATCCTTCCGGCCGCCGCCGCCCCCACCCAGGATCCGGGCCGCAGTTTGCACGGCTTCGCCGGCGTGCAGCTGGTCGATTTTGTTCTTACAGACGAAGACGACCTTGTCGTCCACGTGATTGGCAACAAACACGATCGAGGAAGGAAGGCAGTCGGAAAGACGGTCGGTAAGGTCTTTCTGGATCGCGACATCCATGCCCTCCGTTGTGATAATTAAAACATTATACCCGCCGATTGTCAAGACATTTCGCAAATAATCTTCGGTGGTTATGACGTTTTTCTCCCGTTTGCCTTTCTGGTACGCCTTGTCAAGTTCCTTGACGGCTTCGCGGAAGGCGGCGATCTCCCGTTCCAGTTTCACGAGGTAACGATAACCGGGTTCGTAGGGACTGAGGACGGGCGTCTGGAAGGAAAGCGCGATGCCTTCCGTCTTGGCTGCGGACAGGATTTTTTCCGCCTTCGCGGCCAGTTCCGCCCCCTCTGATGCAAAATGTGCCGCGGCGCCCGTAAGCGCGTCCTTCAGGCCGTCGCCGGTCGCCGCTTCGATGCGGAAGATTCCCGAACCCTTGCTTTCGATGCCGTAGATCGCGAAAGCGCCGATCATAGCGGTATTGGTGACGTGGCAGCCGCCGCACAGTTCTTTGGAAAAGTCGGTGTCGACGACGCGGACGGTCTCTCCGTATTTTTCGCCGAAAACGGCCTGGACATTCAGTTTTTGTGCTTCGACGAGCGAGAGTTCGTAGATCTTGACGGGTTGCGCCGCTTTGATCTGCGCGTTGACGAGGTCCTCGACGGCAAGCAATTCGTCGGCAGTGAGATTGCGGTAGTGGTTGAAGTCAAAACGCAAGTACCTGTCGCCCACAAACGATCCCTGCTGACGGACATGGGAACCAAGGACGTGGCGCAGGCTCTCGTTCAAAAGGTGGGTCGCGGTATGGTTCCTGGTGACGTTGGCGCGGAAGGCGGCGTCGACCTCGAGCCGGACTTCATCGCCTTCGGAAAGACTGTCCGCGCCCAATTGTACCACGGAAGCATGTTGAAAATTGGGTAATTTTATCGTGTCGGTAACTTTATATGCTTTTTCCTTGCAAATGACGCGGCCGCGGTCGCCGATCTGACCGCCGGATTCGGCGTAAAACGGCGTTTTCGCAAACACCGCCAGCGCCTCGCCGGAAGCGGATGCCACCCGTTTTCCGTCTTTGAACAAGGCCAGCACCGTCGATTCCGCCGTAAGCTCATGATATCCGATAAAGGCGCTTTCCGCGGTGAAGGCAAGCAGTTCAGCATTCTGCGCGGTCATCGATTCCTCAACCTGCCGGGCGCCGCGCGCCCGCGCCTTCTGCCTTTCCAGTTCGTGGTTGAAACCGTCGACATCGACGCTGAAACCGTGCTCTGAGGCGACCTCGAGCGTCAGCTCAAGGGGAAACCCGAAGGTGTCATACAGGAGGAAGGCGGTTTCGCCGTCGACGGTCTTGTTTTCCGCCGCCGCCATGAACTCGAGGAGGCGGTTTTCGCCGGCCCCGAGCGTCTGGAGAAACTTCTCCTCCTCGCGTTCGACCTGTTCGGAGATGATTCCGACCTTGTCGGCAAGGTACGGGTAATAGGCGTTCATCGTTTCCGCGACGACAGGAACGAGTTTATAAAGGAACGGCTTATCCATGCCGAGTTTCTTTCCGAACCGTCCGGCTCGGCGCAGCAGGCGCCGCACCACATAGCCGCGGCCCTCGTTGGAAAGGATCGCCCCGTCCGCGAGCGCGAACACCACGCTTCGCAAGTGGTCCGCGATCACCTTGAAAGCCATTTGGCCGTCATAGGCGATGCCGGTGAGTTTTTCCGTCGCCGTGATCATCGGCATGAACAAATCGGTATCGTAATTGGTCTTCGCTCCCTGCATGATCGCGGAAATCCGTTCCAGGCCCATGCCGGTGTCGATGTTCTTGCTCGGCAGTTCCCGGTATTCGGATCGGGGCTTACCGGCCTCGGCATTGTACTGGCTGAAGACGATGTTCCAGATCTCGACATAACGGTCGTTGTCGATGTCATTGGCGATCAGTTCGGGGCCGCGTCCAAGCGGGTCGAATTCGGGACCGCGGTCGAAATAGATCTCCGTGCACGGACCGCACGGGCCCTCGCCGATCTCCCAGAAATTCGATTCCAGTTTGATAATATGGTCGCGGGCGACGCCGAGGCTCACCCATTTTTCAACGGTGGCGTCATCGTCTGGATAAACGGTGAAATACAGGCGATTCACGTCAAAGTCAAACCAGCGCGGCGAGGTCAGAAGCTCGAATCCCCATTCCAGCGCCTCGGCGCGGAAATAATCGCCGATGGAAAAATTCCCGAGCATCTCGAAGAAGGTATGATGCCGGGCGGTCTTCCCGACGTTTTCAATATCATTGGTGCGGATGCATTTCTGCGAGTTGGCCATCCGCCGGTTGGCGGGGATTTCCCGGCCGTCGAAAAACTTCTTAAGCGGGGCGACGCCGGCGTTTATCCACAAAAGCGTCGGATCGTCGACGGGGACGAGCGGGGCGCTCGGGATGATGTCATGCCCCTTCTCTCGAAAAAACTCCAGCCACATTTTCCTGATTTCGCTGCTTTTCATCTGTTTCATATCCTTGCACCTGCGTTTCTATTTGTCCGATTCCACGTCGATCACCGACGGGATGATGATCGGGTTCTTCTTCGTTAACTGGAACACTTCCTTCCCAATAGAATCGCGCAGCGACGCCTTGAGGTCGTTCCAGTCGATGTATTTTTTCAAAAAGTAAATGTCGATGATGTCGCGGGCGACCTTTTCAGCCTTTTTCTCGACTTCCTCGGCGGTCGCTCCGGCCATGAAGCCCTTGAGGATGATGCGCGGTCCGGAAACGATTTGTTTCTTCCGAACGTCGAGGACCACCGCGACGAGGATAATGCCCTCCTGGGAGAGCAGTTCGCGGTCCTTCAGCACGATCTCGTTGATATCGCCGACGAACGAACCGTCGACGAGGACGTCGCCGACGGGGACCTTCCCGGCGGCCGCGACACGCTCGCCATTGACGAAGCTCAGGATCTCCCCATTGTTGAGGAGGATGACGTTTTCCTTCCGGTAACCGGCCTCGATGGCGATGTCGTGCTGGAGGCGCTGGTGGCGGTACTCGCCGTTGATCGGCACGATGTACTTCGGTTTAAGAAGCGAATACAGGAGCTTCAGATCCTCGCTGTTGGCGTGCGAGCTTTGGAGGATGTCCTTGGGAATGATCGTGACCTTGGCGTCCAGCCGAAACAATAGCCCGATCGCCTTCTGGGCCAACCGCTCGGTCCCGACCCGCGGTTCCGATATGATCACGACGTGATCGCGGTTCGTGATCTCGATCAGCCGGTCCTGACCGGTGCTCATCCGCTGGAGGTTGTAATAAGGTTCGTGGCGGTTGCCGGTGACGATGACGACGAGATCCTCGTCGTCGTTTTTATTGTCCTCGGTGATGTATTTCAGGTTCACCAGCCGCTCCGGCGGGATATTGAGATACTCGTTCTTGAGGGCGATGTTGACCGTCTTCTGGGCCTTCTTTCCGATGATGGCGATCCGCCGGTTTTTCTCGACGCTGATGTTGATGATCTTCTGGATCCTTTGCAGGTCGTCGGAAAACATCGAGAAAATGACCCGTTTCGACGACTGGAGGATGTCGCTGACGTGATGGGTCAGAATATAGTCGTTGGTTACGCGGTTGATGTTGCTTACGCCGTTGCTTTCGGAAAAGAGCGCGAGCACGCCGTCCTTCGCCATCTCGACAATCTTCCGGTACGACGTCTGGTAGCGGCGGTCGGTATTGTGGGTAAAGGAAAAATCGGGAGCGTAGACGAGCGCGCCATCCGGAGTCATGATCGTGATCCCGTAGGTTTCCGGCACGCTATGACTGAGGGCGAAGAAACCGACGCGGACGTTCCCGAAGGTCAGCACCTTATCGTCGGTGACCCGGTACAGACGGTAGTTTTCGACCGGCATCCCGGCATCGATCAGCGCCAGCTCCGCCAGCGCCATCGTGAAGCGCGAGCCGAAGACGCTGACGTTGATTTCTTTTAAAAGTTCCGGCAGGGCGCCGATATGATCTTCGTGACCATGGGAAAGGAAGATTCCCTGGACGCGTTCCTTGTTTTCCAGCACGTAGGAAAAGTCGGGAATGACGGCATCGATCCCATATAAATCAAAACTCGGGAACTTGATCCCGCAGTCGAGAATGAAGATCTTGTCGTCGACCTCGAGGAGCGACATGTTTTTGCCGTTTTCGCCAAGGCCTCCCAACGCACAAAATTTAATAATGCTCATTATATCACCTGTAAAATCCTTAATTCAAGTTAATGTTGTTCTTCTTATTCGCAACCGGCGTCGATTGCCGCCAGCAAAAGCCCGTAGATGTCGGGATGGCGCTTTTTGATGTTCAGCGGCCGCAGCTTGTCATCCAGCCAGGCGAGCGTCGTCTGTCCGCTGTTGACCAGTTCGCCGTTTTGGTTGCGCAGTTCATATGTAAAAATCAAACGGACGCCGGTCATGCCCGTAAGCCTGGTCACCAGTTCCAGTTCGTCGCCGTAATAAGCCGGACGGTGATAACGCACGTTCAATTCGACCAGCGCCTGGGCAAGGCCGCGTTTCTCGATCTCCGGAAACGGCATCCCCAGCGCCCGGCAAAAATCGCCGCGCCCGCATTCATACCACACCGGATAGACCGAGTGGTGGATGACCCCCATCTTGTCCGTCTCCTGATACCGGGGAACGATCTTCGTCACAACCCGCATGTTCCGCCTCCGTCTTTGCTTTTACATATATTAAAGTATACCATTTTTCCGCGAAAAAATCAGCAAAAATGAAAAAAATCTTCAGCGCAAAAAAAACAAGGTTAGCGAATAACCCTGTCTTTTACATGTCCGTTTGCTATTTGATCGCAAAACTCGAACAAAACGTCTGGTCGGAATGCAGGGCGCGGGAACCGTCGATCTTGATTTCCTTCGCCCGGCATACCCGGTGGGTATTGAATTTGCAATTGACCGCCTCGCAATACACCGGCATATGGTAGTTGATCTCGCCGATGCTGCCGATCTCCATCTTGTAACGGTCGTCGCGGTTGTCGGGAACCTCGCGAGAAAAACTCTGACACTTCGTTTCTTCCTCGGCGAGCGCCGTCGAACCCTTGACGACGATGTTTTCGCGCGTGCAGTGGCGTTCCCGGTAGAACACGCAGGTTTTCACCCCGCATTTAAGTCTTGGCATTGGTAACCTCCTGTTTTTGATTTTTATACGGATAACGGATCAGTATTTTCAAAAGCCGTTTCAACTTGAACGGAACGAGCGGATAAAGGTAGGGCTTTCCGACGCTTTTCAGCGTACACAAATAAACGAACCACAATACCGCCGCCGCAGCCAGCCCCCAGTACCCAAAAAGGAAGGTCGCGAGAATGAAGAACATCTTCGAGATTTTGTTCGCAAGCCCAAGTTCGTAACTGGGCGTCGCATACGTCCCGATCGCGCTCAGGGCGACGAGCAGGACCGTCTGGACGGAAAACAGTCCGACGGCGACGGCGATATCGCCCAGCAGGATACCGGCGATCAGGCCCATCGCCGTCGATAGGGCGTTCGGGGTATGGATCGAGGCCATGCGCAAAAACTCCACCCCGACCTCCGCAAGCGCCACCTGGAGATAGATATTGACGGATACATCCGCCGCCGGAACCAAAAGCGCAAGGATCCCCCTAAGCGCCCCGGCCTCAAGCAGCGCCAGCCAGAGCGGCGTCAGAAAAAGCGAGATCAGGATGCCGATATAGCGGATCCCCCGCAAATACGTCCCGGAGAGCGGCGTCTGCCGGTATTCCTCGGTATGCTGGATATGGTCAGCGAAGGTCGCCGGCGCAAGGATCACGCTCGGGGAAGTGTCGACGAACAGGGCGAACATCCCCTGGTAAAGGTGGACGGCGACGGTGTCGGCCCGCTCCGTGTAGCGGACGAGCGGATAGGGATTGAGGTGGCGGCGGATGATCAGTTCCTCCAAGGCCTTGTCGGCCATGATCAAGTGCTCGACCTTGATGTTTCTAAGTTGGGAGCGGATCTTCTTTAGGACATCTTCGGAACAGATGCCTTCGATGTAACTCAGGCAGACGATCGTCGCGCTCGCCGTTCCAACGGTGAAGATCTCGTTGCGCAAGCGTTCGTCCTTGATCCGCCGGCGCAAGAGCGCCACGTTCAAATGGAAATTTTCCGTAAACCCGTCGTGGGCGCCGCGGATGACCTTTTCCATGTCCGGCTCGCTGATCCCGCGGGTCGGATATTTCCTGACGTCGATCGCTAGCGCCCGCTCCTCGCCTTCGAAGATCATGATTATCAACCCGTCCAGAAATAGCGCGCGCAGTTCGCGCCAATCCTTGACGACCTTCACGGCATGATGCGAGAGATTGTCCCGCACGAGTTCGAAGGAATACGGCCGTTTTCGGGGAATGGTGAGGATGCTTTCGATAATCTTGATCGCCTGCATCCCGTCTGTCAGCCCCGAAAGATAGTAAATATTGATCTGCCGGGAAAATACCTTGATCTCCCGCTTCTCGACGTCATAGGACGCACCGATGCCGAGCCTTTGCTCAAATTCGGATACGGCATCCGAAAACCGCGCATCGACCATGTTAACCCCGGGGCCGGAAGATCAGGGCAATGAAAAAGGCGAAAACGATCGAGGCGGCGATTCCGGCCGCCGTGAGGTTGAAGACGCCGGTGAGGATGCCGATATAACCGACTTCTTCCGCCTTCACGAGGGCGCTATGGACGAGCGAATGCCCGAAAGAGGAAATCGGGACCGTTGCTCCCGCTCCTGCCACCTCTACAAGTTTGTCATACAAACCGAACGTGTCGAACATCGCCCCCAGGCCGACGAAGAGCGAAGTGATGTATATGGGGACGAGTTTGAGGACGTCGAGGATGATCTGCCCGATCGCGCAGATCGCGCCGCCGACCAGGAAGGCCATAAGATATATCATTCAATCACCGATCCTTTCGAATACCGCGGCGTGGGCGACGCCGGGAATCGTTTCTTTCTGGGCGACGATAATTGGATTTAACAGCGCCCCCGTCGCCACCACGAGGATTTTTTTATAGGTCTTGTCCCGAAGTTTGGCGAGCAGGTAACCATAGGTGACGGCGGCGCAGCACCCGCACCCCGATCCACCCGCGAATACCTGCTGTTGCTTGCGATCGTAAAGCAAAAGCCCGCAATCCTCATAGCGTCCGGTAACATCGATCCCGATTTTCGCAAATATTTCAACGAGCATTTCTTTCCCAAAATAAGAAAGATCGCCGGTCACGATCAGGTCATAATCTTTCGGTGACGTCTGGAAATCCTGGAAATGGGCGCAGATCGTGTCAAAAGCGGCCGGCGCCATCGCCCGCCCTAAGTCGAGGGGATCCTTCAGTTTCGCATCAATCACTTTTCCAACCGTCGCGCCGGTCAACCTGATGTCGGTCGGGTCGTTTCCAAGCAGCACGACGCCGGCCGCTGTCGCCGTGAACGTCAAAGTTTCGGGTTTTTGTCCGCCGTATTCGGTCGGGTAGCGGAACTGGCGTTCGGAAGTGGCGTTATGCGACGAAGTCCCGGCAAGCACGCGCGTAAACGCCCCGCCGGAAATCATTCCGGCCGCGATGATCGCCCCCTCGATGCTCGTGCTGCAGGCTCCGAAAATTCCGAGGTAGGGAAGGTCGTAATCGCGCATCACGTAGCTTTGGATGATGATCTGGTTGTTAAGGTCCCCGCCCAGGAAACAATCGATCGCGCCGCTGCCGACATTATTCTTCGCCAGGCATTCCTCGACGGCGTCCCGAAGCAATTGCATCTCCGCTTTTTCCCACGTCTTCATTCCGCAGTAAAGATCATCGTACGTCCGGTCGAAATAGGCCCCAAGGGGACCGAGTTTCTCCTTCGGTCCGGCCGCGACCGCGCCGTGGCCGACGTAGACATTGTCAAAGGTGATGCTTTGTTTGCCGATCTTCATGGTCATATTCCCAAAAGGTAGCGGATCGTCCCGAAAACGAAGGCGCTGATGACGCCGACGACGATCACGCTGCCCGCCATCTTGAACATGTTCGTGAAGATCCCCAGCACGATCCCTTCGCTTTTCGACTCCAGGGCGGCGCTCGTCATCGAGTTTGCGAAGCCGGTGATCGGGATGATCGTCCCCGCCCCGGCAAACTGGCCGATCTTGTCATATACGCCGATTCCGGTCAATAGCGATCCCAGGAAGACCATGATCGCGACGCCGATGTTTCCCGCCATTTCCTTGTCAAGATCGAACTGCTTCTTCAGGATATCGATGATCACCTGGGCGATGAGACAGATGGTTCCGCCGACGAAGAAAGCCTTCACGGTGTTGAGCAAAACCTTGCGTTTCGGTTTTGTGGCCTGTTTCGCGCTTTCGATCGCCGCTTTCATATCGTTGTTCATCGCAAACACTCCTTTATTGCTATTGTGTGAATATTTTCCCCGTTTATACAAAAAAAACTATCGTTCGGCGATAGTTTTCCTTCTTTTTTTCTGTCTTTCGCGCAGGATTATCTGAAAGATCATGGTCGGAGCGATGGCAAAAACATACATTTTCACGATCTGCGCCGTCGTCAACGGACAGGTCGCGAAAATCTTCTGCAGGGATGGGACGAAAAGGACGAGGTTGATGAGAATCATCCCGATCACAAACGAGAACGTCAGTGCCCGGTTTCTCACCCGCTCGCGGAAGAGGACCTTGTTTCCGCGGCAGTTGAAGGCGTGAAAGAGGCGCGCCATGCACAACGTCCCGAACACGCACGTTCGCGCCGCGAACCGGTCGGTGGATAGCCCCGTGTAATAGGAAAACACGGTGAAGGCGCCGATCAGAACGCCCTGAAAGAGCACGACCTTGACCACCCGTCGCGATAAGAGCGACGCGCGGGCGGCGCGGGGCGGCCGCGCCATCAGATCCTCGGCGTTTTCCTCCATGCCGATGGCGATCGCTGGGAGGCTGTCGGTCAGAAGGTTGATAAACAACAGGTGCACCGGAGCGAACGGCACCGGCAGCGCCAAAAGGCTCGTATACACGACAGTAAGGAGGGCGGCGGCGTTTCCGGAAAGCAGGAACATGATCGCGTTCTGGATGTTGTTATAGATCTTCCGGCCGTTGCGGACGGCTTTGACGATTGTGTGATAATTATCGTCGGTGAGGATGATCGCGGCGGCGTCCTTCGAGACCTCGGTGCCGCTTTTGCCCATCGCGATGCCGATATCGGCCTTCCGGATCGCCGGGGCGTCGTTAACACCGTCACCGACGAAGGCCACGATCGCCTCCCGCGCCTGCCAGGCGGCGACGATGCGAATCTTGTGTTCCGGCGACACCCGGGCAAAAACGGCCGTCTTCACAACCGCGTCCACCAGTTCCCCGTCGGTCATTTTGTCAAGCTCGACCCCGGTCACAACGCCGTCCCCGGAAGATGCGATGTCAAGGGTAGTTGCAATCGAAAACGCCGTGTGCGGATGGTCGCCGGTGATCATTACCGGCCTGATGCCGGCCGCGCGCGCTTCGCGGATCGCCGGACGCGCCTCCTTCCGGGGCGGGTCGATGATCGCAAGCAGCCCGAGGAAGACAAACCCGGTCTCTTCGGAAAAGGTGATCTGCACATCACCGGCGCGCGCTGAAAACTTCCGGTAGGCAAATCCGATCGTTCGGTAGCCTTCGCCGCCCAGTTTCCGGTTGATGGCCTTAAGGTCATAACGGTCCCCCGCCCCAAGCCGGCGCTCCTTCCCGTTTATGTAAATGTATTCCGATTTCTCCAGAAGGATCTCCACGCCGCCCTTTGCGAAAAGCAAAAGTTCGTCATCCACGCGGTTCAAGGTGCTCATCATCTTCCGGCGCGAATCAAAGGGGATGGCGGAAAGACGAGGATATTGCTCGTATTCGCGGTAAGTGTTCATCCCCAGGCTCTTGACAAAATCGAGGAGCGCCGCCTCGGTCGCGTTCGCCGTTTCCCGGGGCAGGAAGACGGAATCGTTGCACAGCAACGCGGATAAGAGCAACAACCGCGTTCCCTTCTCCCGCGGGTTGATGCGGGCGGCCTCAACGTCCTTTCCGGCGATGTGGGCGCGGGCGACTGCCATCCGGTTTTGCGTCAGGGTGCCGGTCTTGTCGGAACAGATGACGCTCACGCATCCCAATCCCTCCACCGCCCGCAATTCCTTGACGATGGCGTTTTCGGCCGCCATCTTCTGCGTGCCGATCGCAAGCACGATCGTGACGATCGAACTTAACGCCTCGGGTATCGCGGCGACGGCGAGGGCGACCGCGAACATCAAGGCATCGACGAGCGCCACGCGCCGATACAACGAGAGCACGAAGACGGCCGCGCAGATGATGATGATCCCGACGGCCAGACGGCGGCTGAATTCGTCCAGGGAAACCTGGAGCGGCGTCTTATGCCTTTCCGCGCTCTCAAGCATCCGGGCGATTTTCCCGAGTTCCGTCTCCATCCCGACCGCCGTCACAACCATCAATCCCTTGCCGGCAGTGACGAGCGAACCGGAAAAAAGCATGTTCTTCTGATCGCCCAGCGGCGTGTCTCCCTTGTTTATCCGCGCATCGTTCTTCTCCACCGCAAGCGCCTCACCGGTCAATGAGCTTTCGTTTACTTCGAGCGCCTCGGCATAAAGGACGCGCCCGTCGGCGCAAATCACGTCCCCGGCCCTAACGACGACGATGTCCCCGGGCGTGATCTCTAATGAGGGGATGATGTATTCCTTACCGGCCCGCACCACCCGGGCGACGGGCGCCGAAAGGCGGCGCAGGCTTTGGAGCGACTTTTCCGCCTTGACGTGCTGATAAGTCCCGATTGCAGCGTTCAGGATGATGACGACGAAGATGACGATCGTGCTCGCGATCTCTCCGGTGAATAGCGAAAGGATGGCGGCGCAGATCAGGATGATGACGAGCAAATCCTTGAATTGTTCAAAAAAAACCCGGGCCCGTGACTTCGCCTCCTGTTCCCGGATGACGTTTTGCCCGTATTTTTTTTGGTTCTCAACCGCCTGCTGGGGCGTCAGGCCGTCGTAACCAACGCCGAAATGGGCGAGAACCTCTTCCTTGGTAAGGTTGTGAAAGCGGATCATGAAACCCCCTTGGGTAAGAAACGACTTGTATAAGCCAATCGCATAATCATATATATTACCCAAAGGGACAAATTATACCTGAACACCGGACGCGAGCAGATACGCCCGCATTTTCGCAAGCGCCCGCGCCTCGGCGCGCGATATGGAACTTTGTGATTCGTTCTTCAAGCGCGCGACTTCTGCCTGTGTGCAATTCTTAAAATAGCGGAGAATGATGATCTCACGATCAAATGCGGGAAGGCTTGAAAGCGCCTCTTCCAGCCAGGCCCGCCGTTCCGGAGCTGGAATAGCATCGAGAAGTTCGCGTTCCCGGTCGGCGCCGGTCTGATTGAGGGAGAAGACGCCGTCAAGGTAGGAATAAGCGATGATGACCTCCTCGCGGCTTACGTCCAACCGCACCGCGATCGCATCGGGAGATGCGGCCGGATCAGCCCGGAGCGCGGCGAGGATCCGGAACAGTTTCCTGTTCATTCTGATCAGGCGGTTTTCCCGTAATTCCGCCTTGATCGCGCCGACGACGTGGTAAACGGCAAACGTCGTGAACTTGACCCCGAGATCAGGGTCGTAATTTAGCGCCGCCTTGTGCAGTCCCATCAACCCGGCCTGCATAAGATCATCCCTGCTGACAAACCCACAATCCATCCTGTTTACGATTTTCGCAACGAGACCAACGTTCTCCTCAAACAGCGTCGCGGGCGATATTTTTGACCGCAATTACCGTCGTCCCCTCCCCCGGGGCCGAGATCACGGTAAGCTGGTCGGAGAAAATGTCCATGATCGTGAACCCGAGTCCGGCCCTTTCCTCGAAATCGCGGGTCGAGAACAGCGGTTCCCGCGCTTTCTCGATGTCTTCGATGCCGACGCCGGTGTCGACGACCTTGATCGTCAGTTGCTCGCCCGCCAGTTCCAAAAGCATGTAGACCGTTTCCCGCTCGTTTTCCTGATAGCCGTGAACGATGGCATTGGTGACGGCTTCCGACACGATCGTCTTGATCTCGTTAACGACGCTCAGAGGAAGGTTATGTTCCAACAGGAAAGCGGCCGCGACCGCGCGCGCGATGACAACGTTGCGCAGTTTGGCGCTGAATCTTGTTTCCAAAAAATTATCCATCAGGCGACCCCCAAATATTCATCTGCTTCTTCTTCGCTGCCCTTGATCGCGCAGATCCGGTGCAGCCCCGACAAATACACGAGCCTGCTGATATGCTCGTTCAGGGAGCACAGCACGATCGCGCCCTGCTCTTTTTTCAGCCGGTTATAACGGCCGATTATGAAGCCGACGCCGCTTGAGTCCATGAACCGCAGTTGTTCGCAGTTGATGACCAGGTATTTGATCTGGTATTTTTCCATCAGCTCGACGATTCTTGTCCTCAGCCCGTCGACCGTGTATTGGTCGAGCTCCCCGTCGAGCCGGACGTATAAAACGAGTTTCTTAATCACGACTTGCACGCTCAACAACGGAACCGCTCCCTTCTTGTATCCTATATTTTAGCGTTTGATAATAACAAAGACAAGGCAGGCGCGGAAAAGCCCGGCAAAATCATGAAAACGCCCGCGCGAAACATCGCTTTTACCGCTTGAAAAAGACGAACGGTTGAGAAACGCGTCATTATCTGTCTTTTCCTGTCTGCAGGCGGCGGATAACAAGGTAAACGCCTTGATTTACGCCTTAACTTGTCCGCATTTTTCCCCGGACGGATGCATATAAATAGGTGAAGAAAGGGAATGGAATATGTTTGACAACTTCAATGCCGTAATTTCCTCAGGGCTGCCGCTGCTTGGCGCCATGGCTTTCATCGTTTCGGTGATCACCGAGGTCATCAAGGAAACGAAACTGTTCAAGAAGGTTCCGACCGACCTCGTGGTGATCGCGCTCTCGCTCATTCTCACCGTTACCGCGTATTTCGCCCTGGCCGCGATCTATGACAAACGCATCATTTGGTACGAGGTGGTCGCATCCGTCGTAGTCGGGTTTTTCGTGGCGTTTGTGGCGATGTTCGGGTGGTCGAAGCTGGACGCGTTGTTCACGCGCTTTCGCAAGACCAAAGAGTAAAAAAGGCCGCGCCGCGGCCTTTTTTCTACTTGGAAACAAGCAGGATTTCCTTGAGCACTTCCCAGAAGACCTTGATGAAACTTGCCTTCCGCACTTCTTCCTGCACTGCCAGTTCGACTTCCTTGATCAATTCCCCATCGTAGTAGATCTTGATCGTCCCGACCTTCTTGTTGTCATAGGGCAGGTTCTTGTAATCGATCGTCTTTTCGACGGAGATGTCTTTCAATTGTTCGCCCTTCTTCAAAAGGACGTTAACGTCCGTGGTGATGACGACGTTATAGCGCATCGGGTAGAGGCTGACGTCTTCGTAAGTTGCGACCACCTGGTCCTTTTTGAAGATGTTGTGAACTTCGTAGGTGCCGAGAGCGTAATTGAGCATTTGCATGATTTCCTGGTTGCGCACTTTCGCGCTGCTTCCGCCCATGACGACGGCGATGAAACGTTTATTATCGCGTTTGATCGTGGCGGTCAGGCAATAGCCGGCTTCGTTCGTCCACCCCGTCTTGATTCCGTCGACTCCTTCGACGAACCGGACCAGCTTGTTGGTATTGACGAGCCAGAAACGTTTGTCGGTATCCTCGCGGACGTAATCCTCATAGATGCTCGTGTACTTGAGGATCTCCGGGTGGTTGTTCACCAGGTATGCTCCCATCAAGGCCATGTCGCGGGCGGTGGAGAGATGGCCTGCTTCCGGTAGTCCGTGCGGATTCTTGAAAGTCGTGGCGGTGCAGCCGATTTCCTTCGCCTTGTTGTTCATCATCCGGACGAAATTGTTGACCGAGCCGCCGATCGCCTCGGCGAAGACGACTGCGGAATCGTTGGCGGAATTGATCGCGATCGACTTGAACAAATCCTCGGCGTTCATCCCCTCGCCCGGTTCGAGATAGATGTTCGTCCCGCCCATGCTGGAGGCGTATTCGGAGGCGTAAAGCGTGTCGCTGAAACTGATGACGCCCTTCTTGACCGCCTCCATGATCAGAATCATCGTCATGATCTTCGTCATGCTGGCGGGGTGGCGTCGATCATCGGCGTTTTTCTCATATATGACCGCAAGCGTCGTCGGTTCGATCAGGATCGCGCTTTTGGCGTCGGTCACCAGCTCCGGTTCCGCCTCGCTTTCATCGCTTTGCGCGGAAACACGGGCGATATTAAATAAACAAATGATTAAGCCGGCAAGCAGCGCCGAAAATATCTTGATCGCTTTCATGTTCAATCACCAGTAAATCTTATTAGCATTGAAGGGAAAAAAGAACATTTTTGTCAATTATTACAAGCAAAAAATACGCCGTTTTTACACATAATATATCCAGGAAAACGGAGGTTAACATGTCGTTCATATACAATATCGTCAAAGGTTTATCGAAACTGACCGCTTCATACAAGGAGCCGTATCCCGACATCCACATGCTTGATTTCCGGATCGTCAACTCCTTCATCGTCGGCAACGTCCAGATGCGCAAGTACGACTGGGTGATCGTCGATGCCGGCATCGACAATTCCGGACGGATGATCGTCAAGGCTGGTGAAAAACTGTTCGGGACGATCGGCGCCCCGAAGGCGGTCATCCTCACTCATGGTCACTTCGACCACATCGGTGGGATCGAAAAGATCCTCAGCCGCTGGAATGTGCCCGTGTACGCTCATCCGGCGGAAATTCCCTATCTGACCGGGGAAAAACGCTATCCGGAACCGAAAACCGATTCCGAAGGATTGATCGCAAAACTCTCCCCCTATTTTCCGGAGCATTTCATCGAAAACGTCACGCCCCTTCCCCCCAACGGCTATGTTCCCTGCATGCCGGAATGGCGGTGGATCCACACACCTGGTCATACCGAAGGACACATCACCCTCTACCGGGAGTCGGACGGGGTGCTGTTCGCAGGGGACGCCTTCACCACCTTGAAACAGGAATCGCTCTTTTCCGTGATCACAAAGAAAGAACAAATCGGTGGCCCGCCCGCCTACCTTACTCCCGACTGGGAAAGGAGCCGGCAGTCGATCCAGGTCCTACGCGACCTGAACCCGCGCTTCGCCCTCCCCAGTCATGGCAAGCCGCTTGAGGGGATGGCGCTTCTCAAGCATCTTGACATGCTCCTTCTCAATCTGCAGGAGACTGCTGGCGAAGAACGCTACGAACAGCCGCGCGCATAAAAAAAGCCCAACCGTGGGCCTTTTTTTACGTTTTCTCCATGTTTTTGTATCGCTCGTATAGTTCGCGGAACATCGTGAAATGCAGGACCTCCCGCTCCCGCAACCATAAAAGCGGTTGGATCAAGTCTTCGTCGTCGGAAAGATCGATCAGATTCTCGTAGACTGCCCGGGCCTTCTGTTCGGCCGCCATGTTTTCCGACATGTCGGCTACCGGGTCGCCGACAGCGCCGACGTAAGCGACGGTGAACGGGACGCCGAAATTATCGACCGGGAACAAGTCAAATCCCCGCTGTCCGTAGTGTTTCCCGAGACCGGCTTCCTTGATTTCCTCGATCGAGGCGCCGGCCATCAATTGATGGACCATGGTCGCGACCATTTCGACGTGCGAGAGTTCCTCGGTTCCGATGTCGGTAAGCAGGGCGCGGCCGTGATCATCAGGCATTGAGTAGCGTTGGTTGAGATAACGGAGCGCCGCCGCCAGTTCTCCGTCGGGGCCCCCGTACTGGGTGATGATTGTGTTGACCATCTTCAAGTCGCGTTTCCGGATCTTCACCGGAAACATCAAGCGTTTTTCGTAACGAAACATCCTACATCTCCCCCACCCAAGGCCAACCGCCGACCGTCCAGCTGAAGGGTGCCGATCCTAAGGTGGCCGAATCAGTCGTGATCGCCCCGTACCTTTCCTCATAGGCGTCGCGGGCGCGCACGTAGGATTCCATGAAGCGATTATACAGGTTGATGGCTTCCTGGTCGTTCGGAAAATTGTCAAGATACAACAGGATGTCATGCGCCGCGAAAGCGTACTTGTTCACTTCCTGCATCAGCGCCGATTTCTCGTCGGGCGGCGTCATCAACCGGGGCTGGTAATTCTTATAGGGACGGTAAATGCCCCTGAACATCGTCCCTTTCGCAAATCCTTCCTCCGGCGAGAAAACGTTTAATACCGCGGTCGGGGGCGTCATACCCGGCATCGGCGGCGACGGCTGCGGCGGACGTGGTACCTTTGTCTGGATTGGCTGCGGGATCTTCGGCTGGAGCGGCCCCATCGGCGTCGGACAGCCGCCCGGACAGCCTTGTTTGCGTGTATTCATTCAGTGTAACCTCCCATAGGTAGTTTATTCTTTCCCGGGTAAAACGTATGGGCATAAAAACAAAAAGCCAAAGCCCGGATATGAAGCCATTATAATAAAAAGCGTTTCGCATCGGGTCGCCGATGGGAAACGCTCAGTCAAATCATGTTGTTAAAGAAGGGTCAATGATACATCCGCCCCGGTCCTGATGATCCGCGCCGTCTTTTCCGGCAGAACGATGTGACCGGCGACCGGAAGACCCGTCAAAAGGTCAATTCCGGACGTCATGGCGATGGTCGTGTCGTTGGAACCGTTGTTCGTGATCGTGACGATCTTATAGTCGGAAGCGATGCGGGAAAAGGCGAAAACGCCGTTTTCCGCTACCTCCTCGCGATAGAAGCCTTCCCGGTAAACGGGGTCCTGACGGATCTTGCCTAAAGATCGGTACCAATTGTATATATCCGCATCGATGCGGTTCCAGTTGAAGGTGTTCCGGCAGAAGGGATCGCGGAAACCCTGCGCCCCGGTCTCGTCTCCGTAATAAAGGGACGGGATCCCCGGCAACGTGTACTGGATGGCGGTCGCCATTTTCAACATTCGGACCGCCCGGTCGTATTCGCCATCGCGCAACCGGTAATGGGCCTGCTGGGCCCGCGAAAGCGCCTCGGGCGAAGAATGGGTAAAATTATTAAGCAAACGCATCGTGTCATGCGTCCCGAGATGATTCATCAGGCAATCAAGGGCGTGTTTCGGGTAATTGTTGATGAGGTGACGGATCGTCCGCCTTAATCCCGAAAGGTCATCGTACTTGAGGTAGGCGATGATCGCGTTCTTCAAGGGATAATTCATCACCGCGTCCACCTGGTTGTCGGAAAAATACCGGCGTCTCCGTCCGTAGGAAACCTTGTTCGAAGCGTCCTCCCACACCTCGCCGATGACGATGTTTTCCGGATCAACGGCCTTGATTCGCCGATAGATCAAATCAAGGAAATTGTCGGACAGTTCGTCGATCACATCGAGACGGAAACCGGCCACCCCAAGCCTGAGCCATTTCTCGATCACCCCACCGGGACCGGTGATGAACTCCAGCCATTCGGGATTGTCCTGGCTCACCCGGGGCAGGGTCTTGATCCCCCACCACGATTCGTAATCGTCGGGATAGTTGATGAACTTGTACCAGGAAAAATAGGGGGAATCGAGCGACTGGTAGGCGCCCAAGGTCGGGTAACGTCCGTATTTGTTGAAATAGACGCTGTCGTCGCCGGTATGGTTGAAAACTCCGTCGAGGATGATCAGGATGTCGCGGGCCTTGGCTTCGCGGCATAATTCGATGAAATCGTCCTCGTTCCCGAGCATCTCGTCGATCTTCAGGTAATCGCCGGTGTCGTATTTATGGTTGCTCGCCGCCTTGAAGATCGGGTTAAGGTAGATGATCCCGACCGAAAGCGACTTCAGGTAATCGAGTTTCTTCGTGACCCCGCTTAAATTCCCGCCGAAAAAGTCGTTGTTAAGGATCTTCCCGTGCACGGGCCGGTACTCGGGGATCTCGTTCCAATCGTTATGGAAGACGACGTCGGGACGGATCGGCGTTTCCCGGCCGCGGTAAAAGCGGTCGACCATGATCTGGTACATCGTCCGCCCCTTGAAACGCGCAAGCGTTCCGGCAAACTCCCCGCAGACCGTGAGCTGCCAGCAATCCGGACTCCGGTCCGTCAAAACGGCGTCGAGGTCAGACCCGGCGCCGATGTAATGGATCCCGTAAACGTCGTTGAAAGCAAAGCAATACCAGTACAGGCCAGGAGCGGAAACGCTGAAGACGGCCTGGTAATAGCGGTAGCCGCCGTCGCTTTCAGTCGGGGTTAGCGGAATTTCGAGCACCTGGGCGCCGCCATCCTCGTACAGGACCAGTCTTATAGCGGCAATAGCGTACCGTTCGGTGATCTTCACGGTCACGGCGACTTCCTCGCCCCGCTTTACGGCCCCGACCGGACGCTTGTGTTCCGGCAGACAGGGATTATACAGGATATCGTCCATCATTCGACTCGCTGCAGGCGCCAGATGTTTTGCGCGTACTCGGCGACGCTGCGGTCGGCCGAGAAGATTCCCGCCTTGGCGATGTTGACAAGCGCCATCTGGTTCCACCGCCGCCGGTCCTGATAGACGGCGTCCAGCTTGCGATAGACATCGATGTAGGACTGGAAATCAGCAAGACACATGTACGGGTCGGACACGGGGTAATTGTGCAGGAGGTAACGGGTGATGTTATCAAACGATTTCCCCGCGAATCCCCGGTTGAGCCGGTCGATGACCTTCATGATCGCCGGGGAATTGACGTAATACTCGCCGGCGTTATAGCCCCGTTGCCATAAGGCTTCGACCTCGGACGCCGTCATTCCGAAGATGAACATGTTCTCATCCCCGACGGCCTCGCGGATCTCGATGTTCGCGCCGTCAAGGGTACCGAACGTCAGGGCGCCGTTGATCATGAACTTCATGTTCCCGGTCCCGCTTGCTTCCTTGCCGGCGAGGGAGATCTGTTCGCTCACTTCGGCGGCCGGGATCAGCATTTCCGCAAGCGTCACGTTATAATCCTCGACGAAGATCACGTTCAGTTTTTCCCGGATGAAGGAATTCTTCTCGATTTCCGCGGCGAGGCAGTTGATCAGTTCGATCACTTCCTTGGCCGCGAAGTATCCCGGAGCCGCCTTGCCGGCGAAGATAAAGGTTTGCGGGGTCACGGGCAGTTGCGGGTTTTCCTCAAGTTCGGTCAGAAGCAGGACGATCTTGAGGACGTTTATGAGCTGGCGCTTGTATTCATGAATCCGTTTGATATGAATGTCAAAGCGGGTCTTGGGGTCGATGACGATCCCATGCTTGCGGTAGAGGTATTTGGCGAGCCGGCACTTATTCTGGTATTTGATGTTCTCCAGGGCCGAAAGCGCCTCCCCGTCCTCGCGATAGCGGAGCAATTCCTCCAGTCTCGCCGCGTCGCGGTAATAATCGCGGCCGATGCGCTCGTCGAGGAACGCCGCCAGAAGCGGGTTCGCCTGGTTGAGCCAGCGGCGGTAGGTGATACCGTTGGTGACGTTTGTGAATTTTTCCGGCGTGAGAAGGTGGAAATCCCGGAACACTTTTTCCTTGATGATCTCGCTGTGCAGTTTGGAAACGCCGTTGACCGTGTGCGACGCCGCGACGCAAAGATTCGCCATCCGCACATGGTTATCGGAAAACAAGGAAAGCGCGCGCAGGCCGTTATCGTCAAATCCGTGGCAACGGGCTTCATTTAAGAACTTCTCGTTGATTTGTTTCAGGATCAAATATATGCGGGGGAGTTTGCGGGCGATGAGGTCCTCGGCCCAGCATTCCAGCGCCTCCGCCATCACCGTGTGGTTGGTATAAGCGACGGTTTTGCGGGCGATGGCCCAAGCCTCGTCAAAATCGAGCCCGTGCTCGTCGATCAAAACCCGGATCAGTTCCGGAACGCACAACGCCGGATGGGTGTCGTTGATATGGATCGCCACGTATTTCGGCAGGCTCCGCACGTCGCCGTAATAGCGGATGTGGTCGCGGACGATCGTCTGGATCGAGGCGCTCGCCAGGAAGTACTGCTGCTTCAGGCGGAGGGTCTTCCCCTGGTAATGGTCGTCGGTCGGGTAAAGGACCTTGGTGATCACTTCCGCCTTGTTGTATTCCTGCATCGCCTTCATGTAATCGCCCTGGGAGAACAAGCCGATGTCGAACGTCTTGACGTTCGTGCTCCGCCACAAGCGCAAGACGCTGATCGCCTCGCTGTCGGCGCCGGAAATCATCATGTCGTAGGGAACCGCCTCGACTTCCTTGTAATCGCGATGCTCATAGACGACGCGGCCGTTGATCTGCTTCTCCTCGACGACGCCGTCAAAGCGGACGATGCAACTTTTGTCTTCGCGCGGGGTGAGCCACACCTCCCCCACCGGCAGCCAGACGTCCGGCAGTTCGGTCTGCCAGCCGTTGACGATCTTCTGCTTGAAAAGCCCGTACTCATAGCGCAGGGAAAATCCCATCGCCGGGTAACCACCGGTCGCGAGCGCGTCAAGATAGGCCGCGGCTAGGCGGCCGAGACCGCCGTTGCCGAGGCCGGCATCGGGTTCGTATTCATATAAGTCCTCAGGGCTGTACCCGAGCGGTTTCAACAGTTCCGAAAACGCGGCGGTAAGGCCGAGGTTGTGGATGTTGTTTTTCAGGGATTTGCCGAGAAGGAATTCCATGCATAAATAATAAACGCGGCGGCGTTTGTGTTCCTTGACCTTGGCGTTGTAATTCCGCCGGAGCGACCTTAAAATATCATTCACGGCCGTCGCGCAGGCGCGGAACAGTTGGTCGAGGTCGGCGTCGGCCAGGGTGATGCCGTAGGTCTTGGCCAGATAATCGTCGACCATCGCTTTGATGTTATATTTCGTCATGTCCAATCTACATGTCTCCTTAAGCAGATTACTTGGTCTTCGTCAGTTCCTTATATAAGCGCAAATATTCTCGGGCCGAGACGTTCCAACTGAAATCACTCAACATGATCCGGCGCGCAAGCGCGTCATATTTCTCCCGGTCCCGGTACACCGCAAGCGCCGCCTTGATCGCGGCGGTCATTTCCGCCCCGCTGTACTCGCGAAAGACGAACCCGCCGCCCTCTTCTCCGGCGTAGGGTTTGATCGTGTCGTAGAGGCCGCCGACGGCGCGGACGATCGGGACCGTCCCGTAACGACTCGCGATCATCTGGCTCAGGCCGCACGGTTCCGCCTTCGAAGGCATCAGGAGGAAATCGGCAGCGCCGTAGATCTTTTTCGAAAGGCTGATGTCAAAGGCGATCAGGGCGGCGACCCGGCCCGGATAGCGGTTCATGAATTCCCGGAAATGGTTCTGATAGTACTCGTCGCCCTTACCGAGGATGACGACCTGAACGTCTTCTTTCATGATCTCGTCAAACTGCTCGACGACGAGGTCGAGTCCCTTGTGCGCCACGAGCCGGCTGATGATGCAGATCAGGGGCGTTGTAGGCGAAACCGCCAATTTCAGGCTTTCCTGGAGCGCCCGCTTGTTTTCCGCCTTGCGCTCGAAGGTTTCGGCGGTATAGTTGGCCACAAGGTTCTTGTCAGTTTCGGGATTGTATAAGTCAACGTCGATACCGTTGATGATCCCGGTGATCTTCTTGTTATGAAGGCGGGTGATGTTTTCCAAACCATGGGCATAATAAGCGGTCGTGATCTCCCGGGCATAACGCGGACTTACCGTCGTCACCCGGTCGCTGCAGACGATCGCGCCCTTGATGAGGTTTATCAACCCGTTATATTCAATTATTTCACAATATGTCGAATCTATGCCAATAATATCGTCAGAAAACGAAAGGTCAAAAATGCCCTGGTACTGGATGTTGTGAATCGTGAAGACGGACTTAATATCGGTGAAGCGTCCGTTCTTCTTGTAAAGGATGTCCAGATAGATGCAAGTGAGCGCGGCGTGCCAGTCGTGGGCATGGATGATGTCAGGAACGAAGCCGATGAGCGGGAAGATGTCGAATATGCTCTTTGAGAAAAAGGCGAAACGCTCGCCGTCATCATAATGGCCGTAGATCTCGTCGCGGTCGAAATAATACTTGTTGTCAATGAAGTAATAGTCGATCCCGTCCTGTTTGAGCGTATAAACGCCGCAGTAAAGGTTGCGCCAGGCAAGGGCGACGGTCGTCGAACCAAGGAACTTGAGTTTTTTTTCGTATTTTTTGATGACCGCCCGGTACAGGGGCATGATTACCCGGACCTTGTAGGCGCGCGAAAGGGCGTTGATCGCCTTCGGCAGGCTCCCGGCGACTTCCGCGAGCCCGCCCGTCTGCGCGAAGTTCTGACACTCCGCCGTCACGAACAAAACCTGTTTCTGTTTCATACGACACCATCTTTCACAATGTAGGCCAACTGGTTCTCCTCGCCGATGATCTCGCGCTTGTTGATGATGCGCACATTCTTGTCGGTGATCACGCGGTCGAGGACGACGCCATCCGCCACATACGTATTTTGCATTAAAATCGAATTCTTGACTACCGATCCCTTCCCGACGCGGGTCCCGCGGAAGATGACCGAGTTTTCGACCCGGCCCTCGATCTCGCACCCGTCCGCCACCAGCGAATTGGCTACCGCGGCTTCTTCCCCGTACTTGGTCGGGGCGGAATCGCGTACCTTCGTGTAAATCGGGCGGCGCGGCTGCTGGAAGAGTTCGGCCCGGATTTTCGGGTCGAGCAGTTTCATGTTGATCTTGTAATAGCTGTCTAGTGAGCTGATGTTTCCGAAAAAGCCGTCGAACCGGTAGCCGTATATTTTCAGCACGTCGAGGTTGTGACTAAGGATGTCGCGGTTGAAACTGCGCAGATTGCGATTAATGGCGTCAAGGACGAGCGACTGGAGCAGCGATTTCTTCATCACCCAGGTATCGGCGGATACCTTGGCTCGGCCGGTGAAACTCTGGTAGATCGACATGTTCGTGATCCGGCCGTCCTCGTCCAGGGTCAACACATTGACCGGCATATAATCGTCCGGGGTGACGTCGCTTTCGCGGTAGACAAAGGTGATGTCGGCGCCCGTCGCGAAATGCTGATGGAAAATGTCGCGGTAGTCGAGGTTGGCGACGGCGTAGCAGTCGGTAAGCACGACGTAGTCGGCGCGGGCGGTGTTGATGAAACTGATGATGCTTTTCAGTGCCTCGAGCCGGGTGTTATAAAAATCGGTGCTGACGCCGAAGGGGGGCAGGATGACGATCCCGCCGTTTTTCCGGGCCAGATCCCAGTCCTTCCCCGACCCGATATGGTCCATCAGCGACTGGTAGTTGTTCTTGGTGACGATGCCGATGCGGATGATGTCGTAGTTCACCATGTTGGAAAGCGCAAAATCGATCAGGCGATAGCGGCCGCCGATTGGCGTCGAGGCGATCGTCCGCTTGCGCGTGACCTCGAACAACTCTTTGTTATGGATGTTTGAGAATATCAAACCGAGTATGTTCATCTTACAGCACGATATCCTTTTCTATGATTTCCCCCGCCGGAACGGTCATATCCGCGTCGATCGTCACACCAAAGGCGATCAGGGTCAACGGAGCCTCGTCCTTCCGTTCCCCGCCGACGACGGCGTCGCGGCTGATCTTCGCGTTCTCGTCGACGATCGTATAATTCACGGTCGCCCCGGCCTCGATCACCGTGTTGGCGAAGATGATCGCGTCCTTGACGATCGCGCCTTTTTCAACGCGCACGTTGTTGGATAGGAGGGAATTGATCACCGTTCCTTCGATATAGCAACCTTCGGTGATGATCGAATTCCGGATTCGGGCTCCTGCGGCGATGAACTGCGGCGGTAAGGCAAAATTGCGCGAGTAGATCCGCCAGTCGGGATCGTAGAGGTTGAAGGCGGGATTTTCGCCCAAGAGGTCGGCGTTCGCCTCCCAGAGGCTCTGGAGCGTGCCGACGTCCTTCCAGTAACCGTTGAACTCGTAGGCGAAGACGGCCGCGCCTTCCTCCACCATCCGTGGGATGATGTTCTTCCCGAAGTCATGGTCGGAAAACGGGTTGGCCTCGTCTTCCTCGAGGTAGCGATATAATACAGGCGCATCGAACACATAAATCCCCATCGACGCCTTCGTGCTCTTCGGGTTTTTCGGTTTTTCCTCGAAACTGATCACCCGGCCGAGTTCGTCGGTGTTCATGATGCCGAAGCGGCTCGCCTCCGCCAGTGGCACGTTGATGACGGCGATCGTCAGCGCCGCGTCGTTTTGCTTGTGAAAGCGGAGCATCTGCCCGTAATCCATCTTGTAAATATGGTCTCCCGACAAGATCAACACATGTTCGGGATCGTAACTTTTCAGGAAGTGGATGTTCTGGTAAATCGCGTTAGCCGTGCCTCGGTACCAATCGGTCTTATGCTTCCCCTGGTACGGCGGCAGGATATGGACGCCGCCGACGTTGCGGTCGAGGTCCCAGGGCTGGCCGTTGCCGATATATTCGTTTAACAGCAGCGGCTGGTACTGGGTGAGGACGCCGACGGTATCGATTCCGGAGTTGACGCAGTTCGACAGCGGAAAATCGATGATCCGGTATTTAGCCCCGAACGTGACGGCCGGTTTGGCCAGCCGGTTGGTAAGGGCGTGCAACCGGCTCCCCTGGCCCCCGGCCAAAAGCATGGCGACGCATTCTTTTTTTCTTAGCATATTTATTCCTTTCCCGTTTTTTTCAGCGCGATAAACGATAATTTCCCGATGTTGAGAACGAGCGATTGCGAATGACCGTGGCAGGGAACCGGTTCGGTCGTAACCGTCCCGTTTTTCGTCCCGGCGCCGCCGTAGATCCGGCGGTCGCTGGAAAAGATCTCGCGATAGCGCCCGGCTGGCGCTCCCAACCGGTAGTTGCGCCAGTCGATCCCGGCGAAATTAATCACGATGATCAGTTCGCTTTTCCCGGCGATGCGCATGAAGCTGATGACGTTGTGATCAGCGTCGTCGCTTTCGATCCAGCGGAACCCTTCCCAGGAAAAATCATTTTCCCAGAGCGCAGGGTTATCGAGGTAAAAGCGGTTCAGAGCGCGGATGTAGCGGTTCAGCTTGCGGTGCATCGGATACTGAAGGAGCAGCCAGTCCAGTTCCTTGCGGTAATCCCACTCGATGAACTGGCCGAACTCGTAGCCCATGAAGTTGAGTTTCTTTCCGGGATGGGTCATCATGTACCCGTAGAAAGCCCGGAAGTTGGCAAACTTCTCCCAGTAATCGCCCGGCATCTTGTCCAGGACCGACTTCTTTCCATGGACGACTTCGTCGTGCGAGATGGGCAGGATAAAGTTCTCGCTGAAGACGTAGTAAAAGGAAAACGTCAGCTGGTTGTGATGATGGCGGCGGAACAGCGGGTCGGTCGCAATATAAGCAAGCGTGTCGTTCATCCACCCCATGTTCCATTTGAAATTGAACCCGAGGCCGCCGTAATGGACCGGTTTCGTGACGCCAGGGAAGGCTGTCGACTCTTCCGCGATCATCATCGCGCCGGGGAAGAGCCTGAACACCTCGGTGTTCAACTGCTTGAGGAACTCGATTGCCTCAAGGTTGTGGTTCCCTCCGTAGATGTTCGCCTCCCATTCCGTCCGGTCGTAATCCAGATAGAGCATCGAGGCAACCGCGTCGACGCGCAGGCCGTCGATGTGGTATTTGTCGAAATAGAAGATGGCGTTGGAGATCAGGAAGGATTTGACCTCCGGCTTGGCGTAGTTGAAGGACCGCGTCCCCCAACCCTTATGCTCCATCCTGAGCGGATGCGGATCCTCGTAAACATAGCCACCGTCAAACTCGATGAGGCCGAAATCGTCCTTGGGAAAGTGGGCCGGCACCCAGTCGAGGATGACGCCGATGCCGAGGCGGTGCGCCTTGTTCACCAGATACATGAAATCGGCGGGCGTGCCGTAGCGGGAGGTGACAGCGTAATAGCCGGTCACCTGGTAACCCCACGACCCGGCAAACGGGTGTTCCATCACCGGCATGATCTCGATATGGGTATAACCCATTTCCTTGACATATGGTAGCAGTTCCGTTGCGATCTTCCGGTAATCGAACTGCTCGCCGCCGGGATAGCGGCGCCAGGAACCAAGATGGACCTCGTAGATATTGACCGGTTTCCGATACACCGGCTCCATGTCGCGGTTTTTGATCCATTCCGCGTCGGTAAAGGTGAAAGCGGAAAGGTCATAGACTTTCGAGCAGGTGTCGCCGTCGGTCTCGTTATGGCAGGAATACGGGTCCTGCTTGAAAAAATCGCGATTTTTATTGACGATGTAGTATTTGTATTTGGCGTAAATCGCAACGTTTTCAATGACCGTTTCCCAGATGCCTTCAACGGTCACCCGCCGCATCGGGTTGGCGTTGACGTTCCAGTTATTGAAATCGCCGACCACCGACACAAAATCAGCATGGGGAGCATAGACGCGAAAAGTAACGACCGGACGGCCGTCCCTTATCGTATAATGGCTCCCCAGGTAATGATATGCCTTTGTGGAAAAACGGTAATGAAAATCGAGTCTGAATTGTTCCATATGCGCTCCTGACCGATATCATTATACTATAAATCGCCCTTCAAGGCAATAAGGAACGCGGTCGGAGCGGCCTTAGCGCCGATATGTCTCGGTCATTTCCCGGATCCGCGCGGCCAGTTTGTCGGTAAGGACGCTTTCCCGTACGCGCCAGACCCAGTTCTTCCCCGTGGTGGCGGGAATGTTGAACCGGGCGCGGTCGTCAAGATACAAATAGTCCTGAAGCGGGATGATCGCAAGGCGGCACACCGATCCCAGGCATGCTGCCAGCGCCCGCCGCACCGCCCGCTTCCCCCGGCCACAAACCTGCATGTAGCGGCGGAAATACCGGTAATCCTTCCGGTTCATCTTTTTCAACCAGCCCCGCAGGGTCGGGTTGTCATGGGTGCCGGAATAGATGACGGCATTATATTCGTGGTTATGAGGGGCGTATTCGCTGTCGGCCTTATGATCGAATCCGAATTGTAAGACCTTCATGCCCGGAAAACCGCATGCCTTCCGCAATTCGTGCACTTCCGGCGTCAGAAATCCCAGGTCTTCAGCAATGATGTTGACCGCTCCCAGCTCCTGCCGGATGCGGGCGAACAGTTTGTATCCGGGTCCTTTGTACCAGCGACCGTCCCGGGCATCCAAAGCTCCGGCATGGACGGCCCAATAGGATTCGAAACCGCGGAAATGGTCGATGCGCACGACGTCGAAGAGCGTCAATGCATGCCTGATCCTTTTGACCCACCAGGAAAATCCGTCCTGTTCCATCGCCTCATAGTCGTAAATCGGATTTCCCCACAACTGACCGACAGGCGAGTACGCGTCGGGCGGCACCCCGGCCACGAGTTCTGGACGGTGGCGGTCGTCAAGCTGCCACTGATCCGGATGCGCCCAGACATCGGCGGAGTCATAGGATACGTATATGGGCATGTCACCGATGATATTGATGCCATGGGCGTTGGCATAGGCTTTGAGATTGAACCATTGACGGAAAAACATGTACTGGACGAACTTCCAGAATTCGATCTCGTCATGATTGCTGGCGATGAATTCCGCGAGCACCTTCCGGCTCCGGTTTCGGTAGGGAAAATCCCATTTCGACCAGTCGACTTCCGGCTTGAGGGATTTGATCGCCATGAACAGGGCATAATCGTCCAGCCAGAAAGCCTGCTCCTCCTTGAACCGCGCGAATTCGGCATTCCCGGTAAAACGCCGGTAAGTGGCCTTCAGGACCGGGAAACGGTTCTGATACTGCTGGGCGTAATCGACCCGGTTGGGCCGCTTCGGTTCAAGTCCCTGGCATTCCTCGGGCATGAGGAGTCCTGCCCTTACCAGCAAATCCAAATCGATTAAGTAAGGATTCCCGGCAAAAGCGGAAAACGTCTGGTAAGGCGAATCGCCGTGTGACGTCGGTCCCAGCGGCAGCACCTGCCAGTATTTCTGACCGGCCTTCGCGAGAAAATCGACGAAGCCGTAAGCCCTGTCCCCGAAGGTGCCGATGCCGTAATTCCCCGGCAATGAACTGATATGAAGTAAGATTCCGCCTGCTCTCATCTGCTATGGTTCCTCCTTGCGATGCTTCTGAAAATGGTGCTCCAATCGGCAGGTCGATATGATGATCGCCACTTATAGTTTACAGGCAAAGGCTGGATTTGTCAATGCGAATGCGGGGCAAATCATCACTTTTGCCTGTTTAAACAGCCTTGAGCGTTTTTATTCTTTCCGGACGGAACATCCATAACCGGAAATAAAAATAATTGGCATACACCAATTATTTTTTCTGATAATCGATGATCTCGCCGACGTACACGCGATGATAATCGCCCTTCGGATAATGACGCGCTTTGACTACGTCGGGAATCTGGCCGGCATCCAGATCCTGATGGTACAGTTTTTTGCACACGAAGGTCAACCGCGCTTCCGCGAAAGTGACCCCTTCTCCGGTCGAAATCGGCGTGAGCCGGCATTTCTTCACCTTGTCCGCGTCGCGGCCGCTATGCGTGCCGAGATAGGCAAGCCTGTCGCGATAGGACTCGTCGTAAAACGAGACGGTGAACACGTCCGATTTTTCCATGAACTCATAGGTGTAGCGGGACGGCCGGACGAAGCAGACGAGCACGTTTCGGCTCCAGAGGACGCCGATCGTGGCCCAGCCGATCGTCATGCAGTTAAAACCGTCCAGCGTCCCGGCCGTAAGCAAAGCCGAGTCCTTCCCTACGATTTTGAAGATGTTCTCGGAAAAGCCATAAAGGTCGTCTTGCATCGATCTACCTCCTGAGGATGCAACTGCCGCCGATGAATTCGCGCAACAGCGAGTTACAAGGAACGTAACTGTCGTCGATATCCTTGAAATATTTCAGGAACTTGACGAGCCGGTTTGCGGGAATGAAGAACTCACTGTTCCGGTCGATACTTTCCAGCACCGGCAAAGCATATTTTTTCATGACTCCAAGCTCGTAAGTGAGTTCGGAGTTGAAGATGTAGTCGGCTTCTTCCTGATAGGGATAAATCCAGGTGAATTCCCCGCGCCGCACCGACGCCCACATCAAGAAGGTATCTTGCGGCGGGGTCCTCCGGAACTTCGCGTCGCGGACGATGCGCCGCAGCATCCGGATTTCCGAGGCGTTGATTGGATTGTGATTATCGATGTTGATCTGCGCCGTCGGGCTGATGTAAATCTTGAATTTCTGATGTTTGGGAATCGCGGCGGTCAACCGCTCATTCAAGGCATGGATGCCTTCGATGATGATCGGAGTTTCGGCATCGACTTTCAGTTTATATCCGGGAACGCGCCGGCCGCGGCGGAAATCGAAATGAGGAATCTCGACCTCCTCGCCCTGGACCAGGGCGAGCAGATGCTCGTTGAACAAGTCGATGTCAAGCGCCTCAATATGCTCCAAATCGGGATTGCCATGGGCATCAAGCGGCGCCTGCTCGCGGTCGAGATAATAATCATCGATCGAGATCTGCACCGGGCGGATGCCCCGGCTCATGAGTTCGAAACGCAGCCGTTTCGAAAAGGTTGTCTTCCCCGAGCACGACGGTCCGGCGATGGCGATGAGGCGGATATTTCCGATCTCGTCCTTGATCTTAATCCCCAACTCCGCAAGCATATTATTATGCTTCATCTCGCACATCTGTACGAGTTCGATGACGGTGCCTTCCTCGACATGCCGGTTCAAATGCGCGATTGTGTCGGCGTTGCACATCGCCGACCATTCCTGCGCCTGACGCAGCATCCGGCCGAAGGACGGCGAATCCTCAAACGGCGGAATCTTCCCGCCCAGTTCCGCCCGCGGATACTGAACGATGAAACTCGGGTGATACAAATGGAGTTTGAAATCCTTGAGGTATCCGGTCGAAGGCACCATGTATCCGAACATATAGTTGATGTAATCTTCGCACTGGTATACGTTGACCGTGTCCTCGGTCCGGTATTTAATGACTTCGTTTTTGTCATGATAGCCTTTGGCGCGATAGATCTTGTTCGCTTCCTCGCGCGTCAATTTCTTCCGCTCGATCAGGTAGTCGGCAGTGACGATCTTCCGCATCTCCGCTTCCAGCTGCTCGATGAATTTGGCGTCGACCTTGCCTTTGATTCCCTCGACATGGCAGGCGAGCGAACGGGAGACGCTTTGGCTGAATCGGACCTTGACTTCGGGATAAAGGCGCTCGAGCGCCATGATGATCAGATAACGCAGGCTCGTCTCGTAAACGCGGACGGCGTCGAAGTCGTCCAGATCAAGAAATTCGATCTCGCAGTCGTAATTAACGTAATAGTTAAGCTCGCGCAGCCGGTTGTTGACCGTGGCCACATAAGCCCTTATCCCTAATTGTTTCGCCAGATCCTTGAGGATGATTTTATCCTCGAACCGGTGTTCCACCCCGCCAACCTTAACAACAAACATTGGCTTCCTCCTTTTGCGCCGAAATAACAGGCGCTTTGTTATTATTTTCGCCGTTCAACAACGGTAAGATGCACGAAAGCATCACCATCACCAGGGGATTGTAGAAAGTGGTGTCGAACAGGCCATGGATCATCATGTTTAAAACGATGAAAAGAACGTAAATGCAGTAATCGTCCCGGCGTGTCGCTGCCCGCAGGACCTGGTATAGATAATACAGGAAGGCGGCGAGCCCGACGATGCCGATCGTCGCGAGCGTCTGGATCAAATAGTTATGATAATAGACGGTATTGGCGACCCGGGATATGAAGAATTCCGAGGTGTAGACGCCACCGCCGAAAAGCGGATATTGTTTGAACACCATCATCCCGACCTTATATATGATCTCCCTTCCGGTCAGCGACAACCCGCGTTCGTCAAGAGCGTTAAAATAATTCTTGACGATTTCCTTCGGGATCAAGACCGTCAGGGTGAAGAGCAGGATGAAGATGAGCGCGATCATCAACACCTTCGTGAACAACACCTTGTCCTTGATGTCAGTGGTGAATTTGACGAGGAACGGAACGGCCGTGATCAAAATCGCCAGGTAAGCGCCGCGCGACATCATCAAAAACAAGAGCGCAAGTTCGATCAGGACGTAAAGCAACAAAATATACTTGTCCTGATTCTTTATATAGTAGTAAACCGACAGCGGCATGATCATCAACAGGATCATTGCAATGAAATTGGTCATCGCCCAGCCAAGCTTCACCTGTTTTTCCGTGAAGAACTCGTTCAGATCGGCGAAGGCATTGGTCTCAAACATCAAGAGCAATACCTCGATAAAAATCGCCAGGGCCATGTAATTGAAGGTCCGGGTCAGGTAAAGGCGGTTATCCTCAAGTTTTTCCTTGTCGGTAGCCTTGTTAAACATATAAAGGAACAGGAAGACATAGAAAAACATCATCGCAAACCCCATCAATGGCGTGATGAAGTCCGGGGCGTTGACGAAGGAAAAGCACATCGCGATGAGGATGAACACCATGCCGATGAAGATCTTGTTATTAAAGTTAACTTTCCTCCGGAACAGGTCGTAGACGACGATCGGAAAGACGATCACGGCCGCGATCACCGCCGGCCAAAGATAGTCAGGATTGTTTTCCAGACGCAAAGAAATGATCGCCGTCGGAACCAGGGGGATCAGACGAATCCGGTCGACGTCGAGAAAGAAAATCAAAAAAAAATGGAGCAGGCCGACGGCCATGACGATGGCCATCGTGTGCAGCTTCCAGTTGATTACGGCTGCTGCCAGTACGACGATGGTGTATAAGTCGCTTTCGAGGTATTTCCGTAACGTTTGCTTGACACGGACGATACCCGGTTTTTCAAGTAAGCTGGCAAATTTTTTAAACATATCCGTTCCTTATTGCTCTATCGTTGCTCATAATATTATATCACGGCGGGTAAAGAATTGCAATTGTGAAAAATGTTTTCGGGTTTAGTTGTCCCGATCAGCGCGTCATGATGAAAAAAACGCCATGAATGGCGTTTATTTTGCGAGTTGTTTTTTCGCCTTGTCGCAGATGCTGGTGAAAGCCGGAGCATCGTTCACGGCAATTTCGGCGAGCATTTTCCGGTTGATGCCGATCTTCGCCTTTTTCAACCCGAACATGAGCTGGTTGTAGGACAACCCGTTCAGCCGGGCGCCGGCGTTGATCCGGCTTATCCACAAGCGCCGGAAATCCCGCTTTCTCCGTTTCCGGTCCCGATAGGCATAAACCAGGGACTTCATGACCTGCTGATTGGCAGTCCGGTATAACGTGCGTTTCGAGCCAAAATAGCCCTTCGCGAGTTTCAGTACTCTTTTTCTTCTTCTGCGCGAAACAATTCCGCCTTTTGTTCTTGGCATAAGTATTCCTCCTTCTATTTATTCAGGGCGACGTTCGCAACCTGCTGTTTGATCCGACGCAAATCGGATCCAGATATGGCCGCCTGCTTTCTAAGTTTGCGGATGCGTTTTTGCGTTTTTCCCGGCGCCAGATGGCTCGTTCCCGGGCGGCCGCGCATGATCGCGCCGCTCGCGGTGATTTTGATTCTTTTGCTCGTACCCCGATGCGTTTTCATTTTAGGCATAATAAATACACTTCCTTTTCTATTTATCTTTTTTAGGACTTAAAAGAATTGACATGTTCCGCCCGTCCAATGACGGATGCGACTCGACATAAGCGATGTCCTGGGTTCTTTCGATGAAATTGTTGAGTATCTGCATGTAGTCGGTCTCGTTGCTTAACATCCGCATTCTCCGCACGAAACGCAACGTGATCTTCAACTTATTCCCCTCAAGCAAAAAGCGCCGTCCGTTCTTCAACTTCGTCTCGAAATCGTTCGCGCTAATGACCGGAGAGACCCACAGTTCCTTGATGCTTACGATTTTTTGGTTCTTCCGCGACTCCCTCGCTTTTCTTTGTTGCTCGTAGCGAAACTTACTGTAATCCAAAAAGCGACAAACCGGTATTTTCGCATTCGGAGCGACGCAAACCAAATCCAGGTTCGCTTCTTCGGCCATCCTGCGAGCAATGTCAATTGGTTTAACTCCTAATGATTCGCCCTTTTCGTTAACTACCAGTACTTCCGGAGCTTTAATGTTCTCGTTGACTAAAGCATCGCTTTTCCTTTCTAGCGTCTTACTAATAAACAGTTCACCTCCTCTTTTTTTATTTTTTTGCAGGGAAAAAAGAAAAAAGCGGGCACAATTCACCCACTTTTCAATCACAAGAAAATAGATTCTGTTTAGTGACGTTTACCCATCGACGCGAGTCAATCGGGTGAGAAGTGGGCACTTCTTCTTTCCACTACCTTTAGTTCGCTATTATTATACTAAAACCGGAGACGTTTGTCAACTAAAAAAGCTTGTTTTTTCATGGTTATTTACAATCGCCGAACATGAATATCAGCAGATTACCGGCAAGCAGGAAAACGATCAACAACAGCGCATGATGCGGGTGATAGGGAAAACATCCTTCTTCGTCAAGATAAAGTAAAAAGAGGTTTAGCACGCTGTTGGTACTACCGTCTTCGTTTGCGATCGTGGACAGGATGCTCAGGGAAAAAACGACGATGATGACATAAGAATTATTCAATACCTGATAAAGGGCAAGGGCGAGCAACCCATAAAAGAAAACATAAACGAACAACCGCGCAAAACTGGCGCAGATCCTGCCGGAGAATACGAACTCCGAATAAAAAGCCGTCCCCGCCATCTGAAAAGACATATACAAAAGGAAGATAAAACCCGTCTCCAGAAACGCCACGATCGCCAGTTTCGTCGTGAAATAACATGCCCGCGAAACCTGGCAGGAAATCAGGTAGTAGTATTGGCTGTTGTGGGGGCTGAAGAAATCGCAGACCAGGAAGACCGCGAAAAAAACGACTAGCAGCTTGACCGTGAGAAACGACGTCCGGAAGTAAATGGCGTTGTTTTCCCGATATCCGCGCGCCTCATCGAGGCTGGCGGCGTTCAGGGTGAAAACGAGAAAGGCGATGGCGACGCCCGCCACGAGCATCCATATCGTCCTTTTATTGAACAGGTAGTTGAGATGACATTTGATTAACGCCATCACGTTCCCCCGCCATCAGGCAAACTAATGACCGCATCAGCGGGATATAAACCGGGATGATGGGTAGAGATGATCAGTGTCTTACCATCGTCCTTCAATTTCTGCACCAGCTTCAAAAACCGCGCCTGAGAGTCGACGTCGAGTCCGCTTACCGGTTCGTCAAACGCATACAGATCGGCATCAGTCAATAACGTCTGGATGATCAATAGTTTTTGCTTCATTCCCTTGGACAATTCCCTGATCCGCTTCTTTCCCGGAAGGTTCCACTCTTTCAAAAGTTCATCTACCCGTGTCGTAACGTTCTCCGCCTTTTTGATCCTGCCGATATTGACAAGAAAATCATAAACCGTAACCATCTCCGGCAAGGATATCCGTTCCGGCAGGAACGCATGACGAATGGGCGAACAGTTGATGTGTCCGGCGGAAAAGCGGATCAGGCCGAGGATGCCTTTCAAAAGCGTCGTCTTTCCGCTCCCGTTTTCACCGACTAGTAAATACACTTTCCCGCGCTCGAAAACGGCGGAGAGGGAGGAAAAGATCGTTTTTCGTCGATATTTCTTGGCTACTTCGACAAGTTCAATGATTTTCATACGTTGCGAAGACGACATCCCGCAATGCCTTAAGCGTCAGTACCCGTGTCGTAAAAAACAAGAAGTCGTCAATTACCAAGCATCCATCCTTACCCCCCTGTACATACTCAACAACGATCCCGATATTGTCCACGGGAAGGAGGCGGCGGTATTTGAGCGGCAGGAGAAAGAACGCCTGTTCGCCGGGATGGAGCCGATAATTGCACGTCCCTTCTGCATAAGCGAAAAAGTCGTATGCATGACCCAGGATCGCATCAATCGGACAATCGGACCGGTATTCCAGGTCCCTGGAATCGACCTTTTCACCAAAAGCAAAAGCCAGTTCCGGGACGAGCGGACGGATTGCCGTGATGACGATGTCGCTTGGAGAGTCGTTGCGGAGGCCGATGTCGATCGCGGCAAGCGTCTTATACCCATCGATCATATTGACGAGGCCCTTTAACCGGCACACCGAAAGCCGTTCGTCCAAAAACGTCGCCACCTTATAATAACCGAAGGATCCAACCGGAAGGCATACGGTCAAGCCGATCCGGTAATCGATGAGGAGCTCCGCTTCCGCCATTTCAAAAGCGTATTCCGTTTCCGGATGGAAATCGATGTGGAAAGTGAAGTAAAAAAGATAAAAGGTTCGCTCGTTGAACGGAAAGGCATCGCCGCTGTTACTCACGCTTTCAATTTCCAGTTTCAGATATTCTCCGTCCGCGTTGGTAAGGCAGGCGGAAGTAATGTTTCCGCTGTCGCTTGCGAACGACTTTTTCGCATCGATCAGGATTTCAAAGGTAATATGGTCATCCTCACCAAGCAGACTAACGCAGTTATACGCCCGTTCAAGGACGCCCATCGTCACCGTCCGCGCCGGCGCCCGACGCGTCAGCGCCCACGCCAGCCCGGCGACGAGCGCGACAAAAGCGGCGGCCGCGCCAAGCCACTTTTTCATTCCAGCGGCTCCTCGTATAATTCAAAAAAAGTGGTGATAATATCGATATATTCCCAACTGCCCTTTTTCATCATGATTCCAAGGACATAGTACTTGCTCACCCCGTTAGTGACCAGCGCTTCGCCGGTGATCCGATAGGTCAGGCGGGTGTAGGGCTTGACGACGACGGAAAAAGCGATGTCCTCGATCGTCGTTTTCGTCGTTTTCTTCGTGACTTCGCGCTTATATTCGCCCTGGAGTTTCCCGTCGATTTTATTGATCTTTCCGCCGAAACTGCCGGAAATGCTTCCGGTCGTTTTCACGCTTCTCTCAATATAATCGGTCTCCTTGATGCTGTAGTCAAATTTGATCGGATCGGACGTGCGGTTGACGCGAGCAAAGATAACCTCGCCGACGTAATCGGCCTCGCTGTATATATTGATGAAATGATGTTTCCAGCCCCAGAAGGCGCGTTTCCCCGTCAGCGCGTACGCCGTTTCCAGTTCTTTCGCGGTCATGTCGACGAGCAATTTTCCCTTTTTCTTAAAGGTGATTTCCACGATGTCCGGATGACCGGTCTTACTATAGGCGCCAAGACTCGGGCTGATGATAAATATGAGCGCGAAAAGCGCGATCAGCGCTTTTTTCATGCTTTCACCTCCGCCTATATATTACCGGCGTCACGACGTTTTCCGTCAAAAAAAGGCCGCCACTAGTGCGCGGCAGCCATGAACTTTTCGATCTCGTCGATTTCCTTGATGATGTCCTTGCTTAAGTTGACAGCGCCGGAAGCGGTGATCAGGCAGTTGTCCTCGATCCTGATGCCGATTCCTTCCTCCTCGATGTATAGTCCCGGCTCGATGGTGAGCGTCATCCCCGGTTCGAACTTCGCGTCCGCCACGCCCGGGTCATGCGTGTCAAGCCCGATGAAATGCCCGATCGAGTGGTAATAGTACTTGTCCAGTTCTCCCGCCAGGCCGAGTTTTTTCACTGCGGCTCCGAGCAACTCGCGGGCGTATTCGTTCATGTCCTTCCAGGTCAGGCCGGGTTTGAGGAACTCGATGCACTTTTTGTTTACCTCCAGCACCGCGGCATAAACTTCCTTCTGCCGGGCGGTGAAACGGCCGGAAACGGGAATGGTGCGGGTGATGTCGCTGACATGGAAGCCGCTCCGGGCGCCAAGGTCCAAAAGGACCAGGTCGTCCGCGCCGATCAGGTCGCGCTTGGCGACGTAGTGGAGGATTGTTGCGTTCTTCCCGGCGGCAACGATCGTCTCGAAAGCAAGGTCGTAATTTTCGCCGTTTTTGAGGGCGAAATCAAAACAGGCGTCAAGCTGGTATTCGTATAAACCGGCGCGCGCGGCCTTCATGATCGCTTCGATTCCCTTCTTCGTCATCGCGATCGCATCCTTGATCGCCGCGACCTCTTCTTCCGTCTTGACCATCCTCAGGCCAAGGATCGTCTCGCGGGCATTGCGAATATCGACTTCCGGATACTTTTTCGCAAACTCGGTCGCATATTCCAGCGCCCAGTTCGTATAACCCGGGAGGTCGACGCGTTCAAGGTCAAGAAGGAGCGTGCCGATCCGGCCGGCGCTGAAGCGCATCGGATTGAAAAGCGCAAAAGTGAAGCGCTCGAAGGCGTCGAGATAACGGACGTCCTCGATGCCGGAAAGGGAACGCGCCTCATCGATCGTGAGTTTGCTTCCTACCCATTTGCTCAGGACCGGGTCATTTTCCTCGATGAAGAGCGTCGCGCGACCTTCCCCGCCGCTTTTCACCAGGGCCAGGATGACGTTGGCCTGGTTGATGCCGGCCAGGTAATAGAAATCCTTGTTCACTTCGAAGGGATAATCCTGGTCGTAACTTTTCTGGACGAAGCGGCCCGAATAAAGGAGCGTAAGCGAATTATCGGCCGCTTTCTCCAGATAGCGTTTGCGATTATTTATGAAGAATTCAGTTTTCATGGTCTTTCACCGTTTTTTCTATGATGTTCGTTATTTCCTGCTTCAGGGCGGCAATCTTTCCCGTCGCCGCGGCCGCGGACGGACCGTGCACGGAGAAATACACTTTCAGTTTCGGTTCAGTCCCGCTCGGCCTGAGCACCAGCCAGTCGCCGTCGGTGAAATAATATTTGATGACATCGGACTGGGGCAGGGTCAGTTTCCCCGCCTGCGCGCCATGGCGTTCCCCGAGCAAGTAGTCTTCCTTGGCCGCGATCCCGTAGCGGGCGAACTGCCGGTAGTCGCTTTTGCGGAAGTGATTCATGACCGCCGCGATCTGCTTAAGCCCGGACAGGCCGGTCAGTTCGATATTCATCAGTTCGTCGCGGTAATACCCGTACTTGCGGTCAAGTTCCGCCAGCGCGTCAATCAGGGTCTTCCCTTGCAGGCGGTAGTAATTGACCGCCTCGAGGATTATCATCATGCCCTGGAAGGCGTCCTTGTCGCGGGTGAAGTCGCCCAGAAGGTAACCGTATGATTCCTCGAAGGCGAACAGAAACTCCTTGTCAACGGAAGAAAGCGTCTCGACCTGCGCGCCGATGTACTTGAACCCGGTCAGGGTCGAAAACATCGTGACGCCATTCCGGCGGGCGATCACGCTCGTCAGTTCGCCGGTGACTATCGTATTGATCAGGTAGGCGGGTTTTTTCGTCTTCCGATTGGAAGCAAGATACTCGAGGAGTACCGCGCCGGTCTGGTTGCCGGTGAGGAGCACGTAATCGCCATTATGACGGACGGCAACGCCGACGCGATCGGCGTCGGGATCGGTCGCGATGCAGGCATCGGCGTTTGCTTTGCGGGCATATTCGATTGCCAGGGCGAACGTCGCCGGCGCTTCCGGATTCGGCGTCGGCACGGTTGAAAAGGCGGGATCGGGTATCATTTGTTCAGAAACGGGGACGTAATCGTATCCCAGGGAGCTTAAAAGTCTTTCGCCCAGATAACCGCCGGTGCCGTGCAGCGGGGTGAAGACAACCTTCAACCCATCTTTCGCTAAATCCGGGCTAAACTGCACTGATTTTACCTTTTCCAGATAAGCATCATACACATCGTCGTCCAGATAGGAAATCATGCCCGCCGCGACCAGTTCGTCAAAGTCGCGGACGGCGATCGTAAACGAGTCGGGGGCTTTCCTGATTTCCTCCGTCACCAGCGCCGCATCCGCGGGAAGCAGCTGACAGCCGGTATGGTCATAGACTTTATAACCGTTATAGGCTTTCGGGTTGTGACTGGCGGTGATGACGATTCCGCCGCCGGTCTTGAGATACCGGACGGCAAACGATAGCACCGGAGTCGGGGTGAGTTTCCGGAACAGGTAGACCTTGATGCCCAAGGTCGCGAGGACACGGGCCGATTCGCGGGTGAAGACGTCGGAAAGTTTACGCGAGTCATGGGCGATGACCGCTGTATGGTTGGCGGATTTCTTCAAGAGGAAGTTGCCGTAGCCGTAGTTCGCCTTGCGCAATGTATAGATGTTCATTCGGTTCGTGCCCGGGCCGATCAGGCCGCGGATTCCGCCGGTGCCGAACGACAACTCGCCGTAGAAGGCCTCTTCCAGTTCCGCCGGTGTCATGCCTTCCAGTTCCGCGCGCAGATCCTTGTCCAGATCGGGATAATCAAGCCATTTCTGGATTACGCTCATATCATCACTCCTTTTTACGGTATGTGTTCACGATCGATTTTGATCACCGGGTTGAGGGAAGAATCCGCTTCGATTATCTTCGCGCGGATCCGCTCCCGCAGTTCTTCCATATCCCCTTTGTATTCGAACGGGATCATGACGTCAAAGACCAGATCCTTCTTCGTTGTCCCCTCGTTTATCTGGAAATCATGAAAAGTCAGCGCCGGATCGATCTCCGTCAAAATACCTGCTAACATCTGGCGGTAATTGTCCGTCACCAGGCACTGGGTGTCGACCGGATCCATGTGAATGACGAGGTCGCAACCCAACCGTCTGGAAACATCGCGTTCGATTCTGTCAATCAGCTGGTGGCTTTGCACGATATCGTTCCGGCGGTCGACTTCGACGTGGACGGACGCGAACTTTTTCACCGCCCCATACTGGTGGATGACGAGGTCGTGGACACCCAGGACGCCGTCATAATCCTTTATCGCCGCAAGCAACCTCTCAATATATTCCGGGGACGGCGCCTCGCCGATCAGTTGCGAGACGGTTTTGATCACGAAGCGGATGCCGTTGATGATGATGATCACCGCCACGATCGCGCTCATGTATCCGTCGAGGTTGATGCCGTAAAGGATCATGATCAGACCCGTCAAAAGGATACCGCTTGTGGCGATGACGTCGTTAAGGCTGTCGACCGCCGTCGCCAAAAGCGCCTTCGACTGGATCAGTTTCCCGTTCTGGCGGTAGAAATTGCTCTGCCAGATCTTCACGAGCACCGCGACGCCAAGAAGAATGATAATGGGCCAACTATACTCGGTCGGTTCGGGGTTGATGATCTTTTTAAAGGAGGCGAAGGCAAGCAAAATCCCGACGGTGAAGATGAAGACGGCGACGATGAGTCCGGTCACGTACTCGAGCCGCTGGTGACCGTAGGGATGCTCCTTGTCGGCGGGAATGCCGGCAAGCTTGAAACCGACGAACGTGATGATTGACGTCGCGATGTCGGAAAGGTTGTTGACTCCGTCCGCGACGATCGCCAGACTGCCGATGATGAAGCCGGTTACGATCTTCACAGCCATCAACAGGAAGTTGCTCGCGATCCCGACGATGCCCGACAGGCGTCCATAAGCCAGACGGACGGCGGTGTCTTCGTGGTTTTCATGATTTTTAATAAACAGTTTAATTATTATTTTCCGCATAATTACAATATATTCTACTCTATTTTTCCGGTAAATTCAAGCAATAAAGCAAAAAATCCCCGTGCGGGGATTTTGTAAAATGCATGAAAACCTAAATTATTGATTATCAACCGTAACCGCGAACGCCGAAACCGGAATTGCGCGTCATCGGATCCGGCACCTGACTGCCAAAACCTCCGGCAGGATTGCGCGTCAATCCCATGATCACTTTCAGGCGATAGCCGATGCTTTTGAATCTTGACGGCTTATGGACTTTAACCTGCTTTATGCCATTATCATTGGCCTGGCAGATAATGATTCCTTTTTCCTGATACCTGAACAAGATATGGGATAGATCCTCCCGGATCGTATTAGAGTTCACGATGACTTTTTTGATGTTATTGTGAATGAGATATTCCGCCGAAGGCATATCCTGCGGAAAAACGCACCAGCGGTTATCGAATGTGTTGACTCGCTTACCGTCTTTCATTCTGCGCGCGTCAAGCAGGAAGGCTGGTTTCGCGTTTTTTTCTAAGTTTATCCGCGCCAGTTTTTCCGCTCCCCAATACAACGACATTTCCAGATCATCGACGTTGATTATCTCCTCGCCAGAACCCCTGTTTCCGTTAAACAGCGGGACGGGACGGAATCCCAGTTCCGCCAGGGCGATGCCGACCCGAACGCTTTCATCGCCTTCCAAATCCACGATGATCATCGCATCATGCTCAAAACTGAACCAGCTTACTTCGGGTATTTCGAATTGACGAATGCCGTTCCATATCGTTGGTTCCTGGCTGAACATGGTGGGTTTGGCCCATTGCGTCCACAAGGCATCATCGAGCGCCCAGATCTTATAAGCTTCGAGATTGTTCATCACTTACCTCCCTTATGAATTAAAATGGGTATGTCTTTTGCGAAAGCATCGATGCGCGGATAAGGACTGATCCGGCCGTAAAAGCCCGCGCGCTTACCGTCGACCGAAAAAACGCCGATGCACAGGTGGAAAGCGGCGCCGTCAGAAGCGGTCACCGGTTTGCTATTAAACATCTGTTGCGCGACCCAGTTCCTTGGTTCTTTTTTGACGCCTTTCTGGATTCTCTTGAATTCATCTTTCGAGATTACTGATTTGATCGAGATATACTCACCGACGCGTCCTAAAGCCGGTTTATAGATCCATTCTCCGGACTCTTGTTGCACAGTTTTTGGATGGATGGTTCTGGGCAGGAACTTCTTCCAGTAAGGCAGCTCCAGGTCAAGTTTGTCCCAAAACAGCGGGAAGCATTTCGTCTGCGTCAGGATGGCGATGGGATGATTGCATGAAGGCACAAGCGCGCTGTAATAACCTTCCCAGTTATAACTTTTGGGCAGATTGGATAACCATTCCGAAGGAAAGAACCTTAAAACCGCATCAACCTTCGTTTCCTTCCTGCCCAGGACGCATATCGGATACCCCTGATCCCACACCAGATGGTCGGGAGCCGCGTAGATGATTCGATACTGATGCCTGCTAAAATAATCGCCGATGAACTGCATCACCTGCCGGTCATCGGAATAGGAAGTGGCGTGCACCAACGCGATCGTTCCCTGTGGTTTGACCTTTTGTTTGAATGCTTCAAGCAATGTGTGGGCAAAGTTCGATCCCGGTTCAAGATCCCTGAAAAACTTCGCCGCAATCACCGGTAGGACCGACGCCTCCGCAAACCCTCCCGGGACATCGCTGTTCACTTCGGATACCTTCCAACCGTCTTCCGTCGGATGAAAATCAAACCTCATGAGCCGGATATGGTCTTCGCGTCGATAATTTCCGACCTTTCCGAGCGCTTTACGCACCGGTTTCGGAATACCCAGTTGTTTGAACCATTCCGGATGTTTGCTCAGGCTTTCCTCTAATTGCACCGTTTCAAGGGATAACGCTTCCGCCCACGCTTCCAACTCATGCGCGGTTTCTTCGTCAATTACCGCCACATATTCCGACACAGTGTTCGCATCACCGACTTGCGCATCCCATTTATAAGCGTTAAAGATCACATCATAACGGTAATCCGAGTACTTATCTTCCGGTATTTTCACTAGTTTAATCATAGATCATCATCATCCGTAATAAGGGTTTTCTCTGAATGGCGGTACGATAAAGATCAAGGCGATGATCGCCATGGCGATCAGTAAGACTGACCACAAGATCGAACTCAGTTTCCTCGGGTTCAGATCAACCTTTTCCAACTTGTATCTGTAATAAAGTTCAATGAGGATATAGACAATGGTGAGCGGCAGGATAACCCACCCATCAGCAAAATCCGTAATCGTCGGGAAAAACCCGAACCAATCGCCGCCGGAAGCCCGGGCAAGGATGAGGCCCGAAGCCACCAGGTAGCCGCCAAATCTGATTCCGCTGCCGATATCCCTTGCGATCAAGATGCGATCCCAGATCCGCGTGATGAGATTTATGAGTAATATCAACAAAATCCAAAGAATAATCCCGAGTCCGCCCGCAAAAAAAACGCACCAGAAGCCCGGACCGTCGCCGATGTTGGCGCCGGCGTAGATCAATGTCAATCCCGCTATTCCGCCGGCGGCAGGAAAAAGGGCGGCCTTATTCCCGCTGTGGAGGACATCATCGACGACCGATAAGTCGAAAAGGAAAAAGAGCATTTTGACTCCAAAATGAATCCAGGCAAATCCCAGCACGGTATATAGGGCGATGTAGAATTGGTTTGTGACCACATCAAACGATGCATGCAAGACGATTGCGAAAAAAATGATAAAGAAACAAAGAAACGGTATTAAGAATAACACCAGCTTGCTTACGGGACTGATTTTCGGGTTAAAAATGCGATAAATGTTCGTATACCATCTGTGAAGAAAAATGAAAGTGAATGTGATTCCGAACATCAACAGGAGGCATTCAATAAAGTACAAAGAATTGTCGCTCATGCGCTCATACCTTCCCCTCATAAGATATGGGATCTATACCTATATGATACCCTATGATGATTTATTTTTCAACAATAAATGATCATTTTGTCGGCTTTTCATTTCATTAATTGCATCACTTGCATAAAAAAATCCCCTACGGGGGATTTTATTTGATGTAAATGCGCATGCAGTCGCCATCTTTGGAATTCATGCTCACGATCTCGCCGTTCGCGCCGGACTCGATGCACTGGATGATCAGATCGACGTCAATGGCATCGCTCGTGAAGGACGATTCGGAAAGCGACTTGTCAAGGATACCCTGAATGTTACCCAGTTTGGCCGCCGTCTTGATCAAGGGCACCGGCAGCGTCACATTGATGTTATCGCCTTCGGCGGAATTGACCTCGATATGCAGGCATTTCTCAGCCTCGCTCTTCAGGTACTGGCCTTCGGTCATCTTCACGCCTTTTACTTCGACTTTTTTCTCATCGACGGTGCGGAGCAACTCGTTCGCCTCGCTAACAGTGATGATGCCCTGGCTCAACATCTCCAGGATCTTCATTCTTTCCTCACTCATCATGATCCTCCTTTATGATATTTTTTAATTTTTCCACAACTCCCTGCAGCGATTTTTCCACCATCGCGCCCGTCTTCCCCCCGAATCGCGCAAGCGACTCGTCAAGCTTCTTAACCGCTTCCTCGATTTTCGCCTTGGCGATCAAGATCTTATCCCTGCATTTTTCCGTTTCACAGCCGTCGCCGCCCGCGAACGCGTCCAGAAGCTGCTCGGCTTCTTCGACGCTGATCAGGCCGTCCCGCACCATTTCCAGGATCTTACGCCGTTCTTCCATGATCCCACCTCACTTCAGGTTTTTCAATAACTCGTTGGCTTCTTCGAAACTGATCTCGCGCCGCGCCAACCGGTCGAGGATCTCCTGTCGTTGCCCGGACGCAGCATCCTCATTGATATCGAAGCCGAGCGTCGTCAGCACCTCGTTGAGGATCTTCTTCACCGTCGGGTACGAAATGTTCATTTCCTTTTCCACCGCCTTGATGTTCCCCTGGTTCTTAAGGAACATCAACACGAAAGTAAGCTGCTCCCGGGAGAGCTTGTTGATCGCCGGCAGCGCGAAATCGCCGCTGATTTCGATCCCGCAGCGATGACAATGGAGCTTCGTGATCGTCAGATTCGACCCGCAAACCGGGCAAATCGATATGACTTCCTTTTTCATGTCAACCTCCTAAAATACCCGTAGTCGGATTTTCGCGTCCTTGCTATTGACCTTGACGCCTTTGGTATAGGGAACCAATCCAAGGATCATGTCTTTGTATTCCGCGATGTCCGCGTTATCGGCATGCCTTAACCCGAAGTGTACCAGGCCAAGCGGCACGGGGAAGACCAGCAACAGGCCGAGGAAGAAAGTAAGGAACGGGCGGCCGGTTATTCTCAGCCTGATTTTCGCAAACCTGCCCTTTTTTCCGAGTCCGCCATAAAGGATGTCATATCCCTCCTGCGGGGTCAACTTGTTTTCCGCGACCATCTTAAGTATTTTTGCGCGCATTTTTTACCACCCGATAGTATTATATTATATTCGGTTAATATTGTCAATATTAAAATTAATTTTTTTTATTATTTTTTTAATTTTATTTATTTTTGAATTAATGCCTTAAATAATAATCAGACATAAAAAAATAAGCCGGCGTTCCGGCTTATTCTTTTAAGTATTTACTGGGCTTTGCCATCAAGATAATCGACGATGTCCTTGACGGTGCGGATCTTTTGCGCGGCTTCGTCGCTTACCTGGATTCCGAATTCATCCTCGATTGCCATGATCAATTCGACGGCGTCGAGGGAATCGGCGCCCAAATCTTCCGACAATTTCGATTCCAGTGTGATATCATCTTCGTTGAAATTCAGTTCTTTTGCGATGATCTTCCTCACTTTTTCAAAATTCATATTATATTCCTCCTGAAATTTTATTACATTATAATAAAATTATGGCATTTTGTCAAGCGTTAATGTTTATCCAGACCGGCGGGCACGATGAACCGGAGCGCCTTGGGAACGACTGAAAGGGCGATTCTCACCGCGGAACCGATCTCGCCGTCAAGGGCGTAGTTGATCGGTGTTGGCGACTCGATGATGACATCGCGTCCTTTCTTGTACGTGATGAAGCGGGCGACTTTCGGCGTCGTCAGATGCGTGCCGTTTTTATAATAGCGGATCAGGCTGATGAAGCGCGGCCGCGATACCGGCTGCACGAAGCAAATGTCGAGCAGTCCGTCGTCGACCACAGCCTCAGGCGCGCAGTAATATCCGCCGCCGTAGCAGATCCCGTTGGCGATCGCGCACAGCAGGCCGTCGCCCTCGTAGAGTAATTCCCCGTCAAGGGTGATCTTAAACTTGTGGGTCATTTTTGAAAGCAGGCTGACGATGACGGCAAGATTATACGCGCCCTTCCCGCTCACGAGCGGAAGCCGCTTGTACTTGATCATCCGGCTGGCGACGTCGGCATCAAAACCGATATTCAGGATATTGATCACGTACCGGTCGCTAAACCGCAACAAGTCGACTTCGACTTCCGCACCGGCCACGAGCGCATCGATATCGAGAAAATCCTTCTTCTTCCCGAAGTACTTGAGGAAATCGTTCCCCGATCCGGAAGGATAGCAGCCGACGGCGGCGTTGGGAAAGCCGGCGGCGCCGTTGACGACCTCGTTGAGGGTGCCGTCACCGCCGCAGGCGTAAAAGCGCAACGGCTCGTCCGGACGGGCGGCGGCGTACTCATGCACGAACCGCCAGGCGTCGAGCGGTTTTTTCGTCACGTAGATCACATATTCATCGGCATTGAGCCGCTTGCTCACGGCCTCCCTGATTTCCTCGGTGCTGTCCTTTTTCCCGGCGACCGGGTTGATGACGAAAATATGTTTCATGTTTTTCTCCGTATGATTATTTTCCCGTGGCGGGCGGAAGCATCGATAACTCGATCCGGCTCTTCTCGACGTCGACGGCGACGACCCAGACCTTCACGATCTCGCCGACGCTCACGACTTCAAGCGGATGTTTGACGTATTTTTTGCTCATCCGCGACAGGTGCACGAGGCCGTCTTCCTTAACGCCGCAATCAATGAAGGCGCCGAAGTCGACGACGTTCCGAACGGTGCCCTGTAGTTCCATGCCCGGTTTCAGGTCCTCGAGTTTGAGGACGTCGCTGCGCAGGATCGGCTTTTCCAGTTCGTCGCGCGGGTCGCGGAGCGGGGCCACGAACGCATCGAGGATATCGTTGAAGGTATACTCGCCGATGTCGAGTCCGGCGCGCAACGCTTTCCGGTCGGCGGCCTTGATCGCCGCAACCAGTTTCTCCGTGCCGATGTCGTCCTTCGTACAGCCGAGGCGTTTCAGGATCTCTTCGGCGATCGGATAGCTTTCCGGGTGGATGCTCGTCATATCGAGTTTATCCTCGCCGTCAATAATGCGGAGGAAGCCGATCGCCTGTTCGAAGGTCTTCGGGCCGATTCCCTTGATGGTGATGTCCTGGCGCGATTTGAACTTACCGTGCTCGTTACGATGTTCGACGATCGCCTTCGCCGACTTGGCGTTCAGGCCGGAAACGCGCTGGAGCAGTGGAATCGAAGCGCTGTTGATGTTGACGCCGACGCTATTGACGACCGAGGAGACGACGAAATCGAGCGACTCGGACAGCTTCGTCTGGGTGACGTCGTACTGGTACTGGCCGACGCCGATTGATTTCGGGTCAATCTTGACGAGTTCGGACAGCGGGTCCTGGAGCCTCCGGGCGATCGAGATCGCCGAACGTTCCTCGACCGCAAGATCCGGGAATTCCTCACGCGCCAGATCGCTTGCCGAGTAGACGGAAGCTCCGGCTTCGTTGACAATGATGTAAAACACTTCGCGCGGTGTCTCCTTCAGCACTTCGGCGACGAAACTCTCGGTTTCGCGGCTGGCGGTGCCGTTGCCGATGGCGATCACGTCCACATTATATTTATCGATCAAAGAAAGCAGCGTCTGCTTCGATTTCTCATGGCGCTCATCGGCGCCCTTGTCATTATCTTTTAACTGGTGGGGATAGATGATGCCGATTTCCAATACCTTGCCGGTGACATCAACGACCGCAAGCTTACAACCGGTCCGGTAAGCGGGGTCGATGCCGAGCACNNCGGCTGGCGGTGCCGTTGCCGATGGCGATCACGTCCACATTATATTTATCGATCAAAGAAAGCAGCGTCTGCTTCGATTTCTCATGGCGCTCATCGGCGCCCTTGTCATTATCTTTTAACTGGTGGGGATAGATGATGCCGATTTCCAATACCTTGCCGGTGACATCAACGACCGCAAGCTTACAACCGGTCCGGTAAGCGGGGTCGATGCCGAGCACGATCTTGCCCTTCATCGGCGGGGTAAGCAGGTAATTGCGCAGGTTCTCGGCGAACACCTTGATCGCCTGGTCCTCGGCCTTTTCCTTGAGTTCGGCGCGAATCTCCCGCTCGATCGAGGGTTTGATCAGACGGCGGTAGCCGTCCTCGATCGCCGTTTTCACATAGGGGGCAGTCACGGAGCGTTCGTCGGTGATCACCCGGCTGACAAGGAACCTGATCACCCGGTCCGCATCCCCGGCGATCGCGACCTTCAGCACCTTTTCCGCCTCGCCGCGGTTAATCGCGAGCACGCGGTGATGCTTGATCGTGCTGATCGCTTCCTGGTAGTCGTAATACATGCCGTAAACCAGTTTCTCGTCCTTGGCTCCTTCTTTGAGGGACGTCGTGATCAGGGCATAACGTTCGTAGAAACGGCGGATCCATTTCCGGTATTTCGGCTCGTCCGCCACGATTTCCGCGATGATATCCATCGCTCCCTGGAGCGCTTCGGCCGCATTCTTGACGATCAGGCCTTCCTTCTCCATTTCCTCGGTCGGTTCCGCGGTGATGTATTTGCTCGCCTCCGCCTCGACGTCGCCTGAGAGCGGAAAACTGAGCAAATATTCGGCCAAAGGTTCCAGACCCTTGCGTTTTGCTTCGGTCGCCCGCGTCTTTTTCTTTTCCTTGTAAGGACGGTAGATGTCCTCAAGTTCGGCCAACTTGTCGGCGGCAATGATTTCTTTCTTCAGTTCTTCCGTCAGTTTCCCCTTTTCGGCGATCAGGCGCATGATGTCTTCCTTGCGCGCCGCCAGTTTCTGACCGTACTCCCATTCCTGATAGATCGCCCGGATCTGCTCTTCGTCAAGACCACCGGTCGCTTCCTTCCGGTAACGGGCGATGAAGGGAACGGTCCCCCCTTCCTCAATCAGTTTCAGAACCGCCTTGATCTGGTTGATCCTGACGTTCTGTTCCTGTCCGATTTTCTGGAGCAATTGCTCATTAATGTAGTTGTTTTCTTCCATTTGCGCATCCTCCGATAGATTGTACACAACATTGATATTATATCATCTTTTCATCCTGAAGGCAAAACATTTTTATGCCCGCAGTAACCGCCAGACAGTGTTCAAAACCCAGCAGGACGCCCGTTCGCGGACGAGGTTGCGATCGCCTTTGAACACGCGCTTGACGGTATGGGTAACGCCCGCAATCCTGATCGCGCAGTGGACGAGTCCGACCGGTTTTTCCGCGGTGCCGCCATCAGGCCCGGCGATCCCGCTCACGGCGACGAGCACGTTCCCGGCTTGAAGTTTCTCCAGGCCGGTGACCATCGCGCGGACCGTTTCGTCGCTGACGGCCCCATGCTGCGCAAGGGTTTCCGCGCTAATGCCGAGGTACTTCATTTTCGCAGCGTTGCTATAGACCACGAAACTTTCGCCGATGACGTCGGACGCCCCCGGGACGTTGATGATCTTGGAAGCAAGCATTCCGCCGGTGCAGCTCTCCGCAAAACTGATCCTTAACTTCCGCTCCTTAAGCGCCGCCACGACCGCTTCCTCGATCGCAAGGTCACCCTCACCGATGATGTAGTCGGAAAGCAGTTCCCGGAAGCGGGTGACGAATAAATCGAATCTTTCGCCTTCTCCCTTGATGACGTATCTGATCCGCCCGACATAACAATAGGGATTGATACTGACGTAGGGAAATTCCGTTTTCAGCGGGGCAAGCAGCGCTTCGAAATCGGCCTCGGTCCCGCCGACGACGGTATATTCGCGGTGGGACGATGTGGCGCGGGCATGCGGATACAGGCGCTCAAGCGCGTCCTGAAACATCGGCCGCAGTTCGGCCGGCGGACCGACGAGCGAAACGAGGGTTTTGTCCTGATGGAAGACGATGAAACCGTCGGCGGTGCCGGAACGGTTTTCGATCGTTTCCGCACCGGCGGGAATCATACATCCGGCATGAACAAGTCCGGGGATGAGTTTTCTTTCAAGGGCGATGGCGACGGCGCGGCGGGTGATGTCGTCGTCAGTTGCACCAAGACCGCCGGTGGTGATCAACAGACCGCTTTTGGACGCTAAAAACGTCTTGATTTCGCTGACGATGGCCGGTTCGTCGTCCGTGACGGCGACGCATTTTTCCACTTCGACGCCCACGCGTTCCAACTCGCGCGCCAGGTGCGCGGCGTTGGTGTTGATGACGCGGCCGGAGGTGACCTCCGTTCCGACGTTCAAGATCCAGGCTTTTTTCATACGTTGAACCGGAAAAGCATGATATCGCCGTCGGCGACGCGATAATCTTTTCCCTCCGAGCGGACCTTCCCCGCCTCGCGCGCCTTTTGCATATCGCCGCAGGCGATAAAATCTTCGTAGGCGATTACTTCCGCTCTGATGAATCCTTTCTCGAAGTCGGAGTGGATGATTCCGGCGCATTGGCGCGCGTTCATCCCCCGCTTGAACGTCCAGGCCTTGACCTCTTTTTCCCCGGCCGTAATAAAGGTTGCGAGCCCTAACAGACGAAACGTTTCCCTGGCGAGTTTCTGCAGTCCGCTTTCCTTGATCCTGAGTTCCTGCATGAACGCTTCCCGGCTGTCCTTATCTAAAGCGGCGAGTTCGGCCTCGACCTCGGCGCAGATCGTAACGACCGGCGCGTCCCCGAGGGCCTTCTTGGCGGCCGCCGCGAGCCCGTTCTCCCCGTCCTCGCCGGTATTGAGCACGTAGATGACCGGTTTGAGCGTCAGGAAGTTGTAATTTTTGATGGCGGCGGCTTCTTCCGGCGTGAGCGCGCAATCGCGCGCCGGTTTACCGGAGCGAAGCTTCTCGGCGATCTTGACGAGCGCCCGATACTCGATTTCCACTTCCGGCTCGACTTTGAGCTGGGCCTTCTTCTCGATTTTCGGCAGTCTTCTTTCTACGACTTCCAGATCGGCGATGATCAGTTCCAGGTTGACGACCTCGACGTCCGCGAGCGGATCTATTTCCCCCGTCACGTGAGCAACGTCGGGATCCTCGAAACACCTGACGACATGGCAGATGGCGTCGACTTCGCGGACATGGGCGAGAAACTGGTTTCCCAGCCCTTCGCCGTGCGAGGCGCCCTTGACGAGGCCGGCGATGTCGGTGAAAGAAAAGGCGGCCGGAACGACTCTTTGGGGATGGACGATTTCCGCAATCCGCCACAGTCTTTCGTCCGCGATATCGACGAAACCGACGTTGGGACTGATCGTCGCGAACGGGTAATTGGCGACCAGGGCCTTGGCCCCGGTCATGGCGTTGAAGAGTGTGGACTTACCGACGTTCGGCAAGCCCACGATTCCCGCGGTGACTCCCATAAGACACTGTCCTTTCCGTTTCTCTCATATTTTAACACAAGCGGCTATTTTTTTCTACATTTATTTGTATGTTTATCGCGGATGTGATTAAAATATAAACAAAGCGAGGTAATACGCATGAACACGAAAACATACACGATCGCGGAAAGCGAGGAACAATATACACGGGCGAAAGAAAGCGTCGGCATCGCCCATGATCCGGCCGCTTTTTTCCTCGTCTCCGGGGAAAACGCACTATCTCTTCTCGACCGCTGTTCGGTGAAGAAAATCGATGACAAGATCTTCGGCAGCGTCTACACTTTATTTTTCCGGAAACGAAAAATCCTATCCGAGGTATTGATCCTCCGTCTCGGTTTATACCGGTTCCTCGTCATCACCGAAAACGCGAAACCCGTTTTCCAGCTGCTGAAAAATTACCGGCGCCGCTATGAGTGCGCCGTCACCGACGTTTCCGGCGAATACACGCTTTTTTCCTTTCACGGAAACAAAAGCGACGTCTTTTTCAACGATCTCGATTACAAATACATTTACAAGACCAAACGCCAGAACTATTGTTATTTCCGCCTCCTCTGTCCGAAGAAGGACGAGGACATCACCTACAACCACTTCGTCAACCTGAACTTCATCCCGCTCGGGTTGGATGCCGCGCGGTTGTTTTTGTATCATCACGACGTCGTCTTAAATATCGAAAGAATCCCGAGGCGCTGGCGGTTAAGCGTCGCGGCCGCGCTTTACCCCTTTGAAAATCTCAAGGTCAAGACACGCGATGTGCAGGTCGTCAAGTATGAACTGGAAAGCAGCGTCCTCGTCACCAACCGGCACAAGGTCTACAGTTACTCCCGGAAACGGGCGGGCATCATCCATTGCCTCTACCGCTTGCCCGGACGGAAATATCCGTTCATCATCGCTTTCGTCCGCGCTGAAAAGGTAAAAAAAGTATCGCTGATCAAAACCGGCAAGATCGACGCCCTGATCCGACCGGTCGTCTTTTACTAGGGCGGGGATGCCATGAAGACTTTGCTTCGGTTTATCAAATACCTTTTCATCCTGACCACGCTGGCGATGGTTTTTGTCGTGGGGATTTTTGTTTATTATGCCCGGAAACTCGATTACATGATCCCGAAAACGGTGAACGTCGAAGTTTATGACGCACGCGGAACGCAATTTCTGACCCTTTACGGCGATAAGAAGCGCAGTTACATCAAACTCGAAGAAATCGACCGGAAGATCATCGATGCCTTCATCTCGATCGAGGACAAGAAGTTTTACCAGCATCGCGGCATCGACATCCTGCGCATCGGCGGCGCCCTGCTTTCCAACATCGAGGCCAACACCATCCGCCAAGGCGCCTCGACGATCACCCAGCAGTACGCCCGTAACCTCTATCTCGACTTCTCCAAGGATTATAAAAGAAAGATCGCCGAAATCATGATCGCGATCAACCTCGAGTCGAAATACTCGAAGGACGAGATCCTCGAAGGCTACCTCAACTCCATCTATTTCGACCACGGCATCTACGGCATCGAGGACGCGTGCCGCTTCTACTTCAATAAATCAGCCCGCGACGTGACGCTGGCGGAGGCGGCGGCGCTTGCCAGCATCCCGAAAGGTCCGGGCCATTTCTCACCGCTCAAGAACCCGGAAAGCAATGCCGAGCGCAGGCGGCTCGTCCTTTCCGAGATGAAGGAGGACGGGAAGATCACCGCGGCGGAATACGAGGTGGCGAGCAAAGCGGAACTCACCTTTTACGGACAGCTTGACCGTTTAGAAGACGCTTACGCCCCGTATTACCAAGACATGATCGTGAAGGAACTGCGGGATCTGGGAATCCTTGCGCGTAACGAAAGCCTCAAGGTCTATACCTCCCTGGACCTCGAACTGAACCAGATCATCATCGAGGCCCTGGCGAAGTATCCGCCGCCCAAAAGCGAACTCGAATACGCGCTCTTCGCCGTCGACCCGGAAACAGGGGCGGCGCTGGCCTGCGTCGGCGGCCGCGATTACCGGGAAAGCACCTATAATCGCGCCACGGAAGCCCTTCGTCAACCCGGTTCGACGATCAAACCGTTTTTGTATTACGCAGCGCTCGGCTACGGTTTCACGCCCGCCACCACCTTCACAAGCGCGAAGACAACCTTTTACGTCAACGGGAAGGCCTACGCCCCGGCGAATTTTGCCGGAATATATCCCGACCGTGAGGTGAGCATGGCCTATGCCCTCGCCGTCTCGGACAACATCTACGCCGTGAAGACGCATCTGTTCCTGGGAACGGAGGTACTCGTCGAGACCCTCAAGGATTTCGGGATCACGACTCCGGTCCGCGACAACCTCTCGCTTGCCCTCGGCACTAGCGAAGTCAAGCTGAGCGAGCTTGTTTCCGCCTACGCGCGCCTCGCCTCCCTCGGCAAGGAAGTCCGCCCCACTTACATCACGATGATCACCGACGAAAAAGGCAAGACACTTTACAAGGCGAAGACCAATTTCAAGCAGCGATACAACGCTTCCGACTGCTTCATTCTCTCGGAAACGATGACCAACGTCTTCGACAACCGCCTTTCGATCAACATCAGCACTACCGGCGCCCCGATCGCCAACAAGATCACGCGGAAATACGCCGCGAAAAGCGGCACGACCGACTTCGACAGTTGGATCATCGGCTATAACAAACGCATCGTCCTCGGCATCTGGACCGGCTACGATGACAACCGCCCCATCGATAACAGCGACGTCAAATACATCAAATACCTCTGGGCGGAAATCGTCGAGCGGTATAACGCCGGAAAGACCGACGCCTGGTACGACCTACCTTCCGACGTCATCCCGATCGTGCTCAACCCGGTCACCGGCGCCGTCGCCCATCAGAACGAGTACAGAAAGGCCCTCTACTTCCGCGTTGACAACCTTCCCTGGTACATATTCGACTAAAGTAAACACCTCCCGGTTACCCGGGAGGTGTTTTGGAAGGGGTATAATATTGTGGTAAATGTTTTTTTACAGTTCAAGGTATAAGGTGATGGTTTCGCCATTGCGATAGATGACGATCGGCACGACCACGCCGCTTCCTTCCACGAGGTTGATCAGCTGGAGCCGCAGGTCCAGCGTCTTTTTGATGGGAACGCCATTGAAGGAAAGGATGATGTCATCGACCTGAAGCCCGGCGCGTTCGCCATGGCCGCCGGCCGATACATCCCTTACGTACAGCCCGTAGTTGATACCGACGGGGATCTCCAGATCCTCGACCAAGCCCTCAAGCACCGTTTTTACTTCCGTCGATGTGATGCCCAGGCGCAGCCGCTCCGGAACTTCGCCGGCCTCAAGGAGCGGGAGCAGGACGGTGATGACGTTACTTGGAATCGAAAAGCCCATGTTGTCAATGTCGTTGGAAGCGAACTTCAAGGTGTTCATCCCGACGATTTCGCCCGCCAGATTCAGAAGCGGACCGCCGCTGTTACCGGGATTGATCGCAACGTCGTGCTGGATGTACTCGTTATGCCAATCGTCCAGATCGTCGGCGTCGGTGTTTTCCGACAAGTAACGCTGGGGATGGGAAACGATGCCGAAAGTCGCGGACGAGGAGAAATCGTAACCGGAGGGGTTGCCGATGGCGATGACGAACTGTCCGCTTTGGAGTTTCGAGGAGTCGCCGATCGGCAGGGGACGGATGTAACGGTCATGTTCGAAATACACGACCGCAAGATCGACCTTCTCGTCCATTTGCAGGGTGACGGCGTCGACCTCGATTTCCTCTTCATGGAGGTAAACCTTGACCTTTTTTGCATCCTTAACGACGTGTTTGTTCGTCATCAATAGATAGCAGTACTTCTCGACATCGTCAAATGTCACGATCTCATCAAGATCATAAATAATGCTTCCGTCCTTCATCACGAACCATGCGTTATAAACGGACCCGCTGCCCAGCGAATTCTTCTTCAGCGAACTGCCGGTACCCTGGTAATTAGTCACACCGAGGATCGAATTCTTGGTCTTGGCGATAACGTCGATGATCTGGCTTTGCAAGTCGGTGGTGTCGATCGCATAATCGATGACCGTTATTTCAAGCGAATCCGTCAGTTCTGCGTTGATGAGCGATGTGGCCGTGATAATGACCGTTCCTTCCGCATGCGCCCATACGCGCCCTGCGGCGTCGACGGTAGCGATCGCTTCATCCGAAGAGGTCCATTCGACGTCGTCGCGGGCGCCTTCAGGCGTCACCACCGCCAAAAGCGGAATGGAGCGACCGACCTCGACCTCGGTGCGACCGACGATCGTAAGCGTCTCGGGGTCGACTTCCCGCGACCGCACGAGGACGGTCTTCTTCGCCGTCACTTCCCCGGCCTTCAGGGTCAACTCCGCCTCACCCGGCGCAACGCCGGTCAAACGGCCATTGGCGTCGACGGTAAAGACGGACGTGTCTGCGGACAACCATTCCGGCGTGAACACGGCGTCTTCCGGTTCGACCTCATAGGAATACTTGATCGTTTCGTTCACATAGAGCGTATCCGGTCCGACGATCGTAATCGCCGTCGGCGCGATCGGCCTCTGAGTCACGGTCAGATAGATGCTTCCCGTAACCGTCGGCTTGTTTTTGGCGGCCGCCCTGATCGTCACCCGGCCTGAGGCGACCCCGGTCACCAGTCCCGTTTCGCTCACGGTCGCGATCTCGTCGTCATCGCTGCTCCAGGTGACTTCCTGGGGGGCCGTTTGCGGGTAGACGATCGCGCTCAGCTGTAACGTTTCCCCGGCTTCCAGCTTTACGCGGTTGCCTTCGCTTTTCACGTCGATTCCAGTCGGGATCTCATCGCCGATCCCGATCGGATTGCCGTTATTGAGTTTGAAATCGCACCCGGCGAAAACGAACGCCAACAATGCGATCATGATAAATGCCGCTATTCTTTTCATCTCTGGCCTTCTCCTTGATATGGATTAAAAAACGATGTTAACGGTGATGATCTCGCCGTTTCGATACACTTTCAGTACGAGCGTATCGCCGGCCAGGGTCTTGTTTATCTCGCCACGCAAGACATGGATATAGATCAGCTTCCGGCCGTTTGCTTCGAGGATGATGTCGTTTTTTAACAAATAGCCGTTCGCCTTGCCGGTCGTCTCGACCTTGTCGATATAAAAACCGTATTCGATGTCTTCCGGCAGATCCACATCGGGAATCTCACCGGCGTAATCCTCGGGATGAAGGATCATGGACACGGATATCCCTTGGACTCCGAGCGTGAACCGTGTCGGTTTCCGGCCCGTCTCAAGGATGGAAACGATGTCGCGGACGACGTTGCTCGGAATCGCGAAGCCCATGTTGTCGATGTCTTCGGATAACAGCTTCAGCGTGTTGATCCCGATCAACTTACCTTCGAGGTTGATCAGGGCGCCGCCGCTGTTGCCCGGGTTGATCGCCACGTCATGCTGGATATACTCGTTATCCCATTCGGAAATACCGTCGCCGTCAAGGTCGTCGGCAAAATATCGTTTCGGATGCGAGATGATCCCAAAGGTACAGGAGTCATAATATTCATGCCCGGCCGGATTGCCGATGGCGATCGCAAAACTCCCGGCCTTAATCGCTTCGGAGTCGGCGAATTCGAGCGGCTGGATATAACCGGCGTAATTGAACGACAACACCGCCAGGTCGACCTTGTCATCGTACTCGATCAGTTCGGCGTTGACGCGGCGGTCGGTTTCCCCGAAATAAATCTTGATCGTATCGGCGTTTTCGATGACGTGCCGGTTGGTGATCACTTTGTATTCATACTGGTCGACGTCATCGCTGTCGATCGTTTGCGCGCAGTCGTTCACGAACGAACCATCTTTCATTTTCGCCCGACACGAATAGACAACGCCGCTGCCGGTGCTGACAAGACGGCTGGAACCGAACGTCCGCTGATAGTTGGAAACGCCGACGACGGCCGGAGCGACTTTCTCGATCGCCGCCTGGACCAGTTCCTCGAATTCCGTGATGTTGATTTCGGCGTGATAACTCTTGTTGTGAATCTCGTTGTTGAAGATGCTGTCACAGCCGGCTAGCAATAACGCCGACAGAAGCAATATTACCGCTAATCTGATTTTCTTCATAGTTACCCCTTATATTGAAAACAGTTTTTTCGTATTTTCCCGAAATACCGCGATGACCGCCTCCAGCGGCATCGCTTTGATTTCGGCGATTTTTTCAACGACCAACCGTAAATACTCCGGCTTGTTCAGTTTCCCGCGGTGCGGTTCCGGCGCCAGGTACGGTCCGTCCGTTTCCGCCAACAGGTTTGCAAGCGGAATCTCGCGAACGACGTCCTTGATTTCCCGGCTGTTCTTGAAAGTCAGAACGCCGCCGATGCCAAGGAAATATCCCAATTTAACGAATTCCCGGGCCAGTTCCAGGCTCATCGAATAGCAATGCAGGACGCCGGGAACGACGCGCTCAGAAAGGATCTGGAACGTGTCCGCCGCGGCGGCGCGGCTGTGGACGACGATCGGCAGTCCTTGTTCCGTCGCGATCCCAATCTGCATCTGGAAATACTCCTTCTGCAATTCTACGTAAGTCTTATCCCAGTAATAATCGAGTCCGATCTCACCCACCCCCACGACGCGCGGATGTTTGACAAGTTCTTTGAGCCAGGATAGTTCCGTATCCGTCTCACGAGCGACGTCGCTTGGATGCAATCCGACGGTAGCGTAGACAAAATCATGCTTTTCCGCCAGCGCGATCGCCTGCAGAGAACTTTCGCGGTCATACCCGGCCACGATCATCTCCCGCACCCCGGCTTCCCGGGCCGCGGCGATGAGTTCGGTCAATTCCGGCTGATATTTCTCGTCGTAAAGGTGGATGTGGGTATCGATCATCGGCGTTGCTCCGTTTTCTCCGGCGCCCATTCTCACAAAGATGCCGGCCGTCATTATATTATACCACTATTTCCGGCGGAATTGCTCAAAAAAACGCAATTATTCCAGAATTTTATGATAGGCGAGGCGTTTCGGATCACGGCAGGTGGGGCGGACGAGGTAAATGATCCCGCATTGTCGAAAGCCGCAGCGCGCAAGCAGTCCCTGCATCGCCGCGTTTTCCAGCGCGGTGTCGGCCCTGAGGTCCACGATTCCCGCAGCGCGCACGACTCGTTGTAGGTGTTCGATCAATTCGCGCGCCACGCCCCGACCGTAAAATCCTTTTTTCACGGCGACGCGATGGATCGCATAATACGGCCGATCGTTCGGCCAGCTGCCTTCATAAATCACGGCGTATGATTCGTCCGGTCCCGGCACGAGCGCCGCGATCCCCGCGATCACGCCGTCGATGTCATTGACATAGAGGCGGTTGGCCTCAATGTCCGCAGTCATCGTCATCCGGTCGGGATAACCGTCCTGCCATTGCAGGGAATCCTGACTGCGCAATAGTTCCTTGGCGTTTTCGATTACTTCCATGACGGCCGAAAGGTCGGCCGGGCGCGCGATTCTGATCATGTTCCACCTTTTTTTCGTCAGTATGTAAAAAGCATTCTTTATGCCCCGGCATAAAGAATGCATTTGGTTCGAATCTTACTTAATGATCTTCGTGACGTTGCCGGCGCCGACGGTCCTACCGCCTTCGCGGATGGAGAACTTCGTTCCCAGCTCAATGGCGATCGGATAAATCAATTTGACATACAGATCGGTGTTATCGCCGGGCATAATCATTTCCACGCCTTCGGGCAACTGGATGACGCCGGTGACGTCAGTGGTCCGGAAATAGAACTGCGGACGATAGTTGGAGAAGAACGGAGTATGACGACCGCCTTCTTCCTTGCTCAGGACGTAAACCCGCGCTTCGAATTCGGTATGGGGGGTAAGCGACTTCGGTTTCGTCACAACCTGTCCGCGCTGGACGTTGTCACGCGTGATACCGCGCAAAAGCACGCCGATGTTATCGCCGGCTTCGGCTTGGTCAAGCAGCTTCCTGAACATTTCGACGCCGGTAACGACGGTCGACATCGTTGGACGGATACCAACGATTTCAACCGGGTCGCCGACCTTGACGGTTCCGCGCTCTTATACACATCT
>DGDS01000018.1 GCA_002385575.1 Caryophanales bacterium UBA3946
AGGAAGTTGTACACGGTGTGGATCTGACTGAGCACGAGCATCGCGATAATCAGGCGGATGATCGTGTACACCGCGATCCGCAGGCTGCCGACGAAGGCGGAAGCGATGATGATCAGAGAGTCAACGGTCAGGGAAACCGCCACGAACGGGAAATTCTTCCGCACCTTCAGATACTGGCTGATGATGTCGAGCCCGCCCGTCGAGGACCCGGAACGCAACGCAATTCCCTGCCCCACTCCGCAGAACAACCCCCCGATCAGCGCGATCGTCAAAAGGCTTCCCGAGTCGAGGGTCCCGCTTTCTCCGGCAAACACCTTGAAAAAGGGATTAAAACCGTTAAGGCGCAGGATGTCGAGGGCGGCGATGATCAATACCTGGAGGACAAGCGAAAGCAAGGAAAACATGGCGAACCGCTTGCTCACGCCCTTCCAGCCGATGATGAAGAGCGGGATGTTCAAAACGGCAATAAAGATACTCTTCATTTGCGGGTAGCCAATGGCGTTAGCCACAAGCTGTGAGATGCCGGTGATCCCGCCGGCATAGAACTGGCCAAGATCGAGCAACCAGACCACGGCCGCCGAATAGATGACAGCGCCGGTCAGCAGCCCGAGGATTGCCCGTGTATTCCTGTTTTTCAAAAAATCATGGATTTTGTGCATTGCTGGTACCCTGTTCTTGATATTTCTTTTTAAAGTGCCCGAACGGAAACTCAATGGTAAAGATGATCGTCCCGAGAACGCAGACGAGGATACTCGCCAGGGTCATCGCCTCGGCGAACGCCGTATCGAAGAGGCCATGTTTAAGACCGATATGGGATGCCGCGATCGGAACGATGACGGTGCACGATATCAATATCATTGACGGAAGGACTGTGTTCAGGTTATACCATTTCAAAAGCAAAAACACCGGCACCTCCACGACTATATAGGCGAAAAAGAAAATCAAAACAAGCCACAGGTTCGTTGCTTCGGAGAAGAATGCCAGGATGTCGATCCGCGTCCCGGCAAGGATGAAGAAAAGCGGCACGAAGATGCCATAGATGATCCGGGCGAGGCTTTCGACGACCTTCGGGGAAAACTGGGCGTGCCGGACCAGCATCCCGGCGAAGAAGGCACCGAGGATGTATTCCCCGCCGGCATAATCGCTTAAGAATACCAGAAACAAGACGACGACGATGATGATCCGCGTCGCCAGGTGGTCGATTCCCTCGGCAACCTTGTCGACGATCTTGCCGAGTTTGAATCTGCGGATCAGCCGGTATAAGACCAGGAAGATGACCAATAACAGAAAGATCACGACGTATTCGCGATTAACCTCGAGGATAATCATAAGGATGGTCAAAAAACCGATCGAGACGATCTCGGAAAGGTTGGCGATCGTCGAGATGATCCGGCCGATCACCGTTTCCGCGAGCCCCTCGTTATGCAGGATCGGGACGACCATCGCGGCGAACGTCGAACCGAAGACGAAGGTCAGAAGGATGACCCCGAGGAACTTGTCGTTGGCGAAGAACTTGTTGATAACGACGGCCACGATCGCCGAAGACAAGATCGTCAGCGCAAAAATGAAGATCGACGTTCGGAAGATATTGATGCGCCCCGGACTCTTCTTCTCGGCGTCCACGGCCTTGACTTCCTTGAAAACGTCGAAATCGACGTCGTAACCGCTTAGAAACATCATCATAGAAAGGCTCAGCACATATATCCCCTCGACGACTCCCTCCATCCCCCACTGTGTCATGTCGGCGTTGAACCAGTGGGCGATGAGGAGGCCGATCAGGATCTCGGTCGCAAACGTCGGTAAAAACTTCAGTTTGAAAACCGAAATCACGATGCTTGATGCCGACGCCAGGGCGAGAAGGATGATGATGGGGATGAAGAATTGGGTAACGTGTTCCATTAGCGCCGGCCTTTAGCTGATCCAGGAATCGGAGTTATGGTTTTTGACCTCGAGGACCTCGAGCGGTAGCCCCTTCCCTTCGGCGGTGAGGATCATTCCTTCCGAGAGATACCCGCGGATCTTCACCGGTTTCAGATTGGCGACGACCACGAGTTTTTTCCCGACCAAGCTTTCCGGCTCGTATGCCCCGGCAAGCCCGGAGATGATCTGCTGAGTCGCGCCGCCGATCTTGACCTGCAAAAGCAGGAGTTTATCGGAGTTTTCGACCTTGCGGGCGGAAATGACCTCGCCGACGCGCAGGTCGAGTTTCTGAAAATCTTCAATCGTTATCTCAGCCTTCCCACTTGCCTTTTCCGGTTCGACGACGGGCTCAAGCCGCTTGAACAGGATTTCCGGTTGCGGTGTGATTTTAGCTTTTTCCGCTTTACCGTATCCCAGTTTCGCAAAATCGGCTCCATCCTGACCGAGGTCGCGGAGGATCTTGTCGGCGGTATCGGGAATCGCCGGGGAAAGCATGATCGCCGTCACCCGGAGGCTTTCATATAGATGATACAGGATCGCGTTCAGTTCGTCGCGGCGGGTCTCATCCTTTGCGACCAACCACGGCGTCGTCTCGTCGATGTATTTGTTGGAACGGTTGATCAATTGCCAGACTTCGTTCAAACCGTTTTGGAACCGGAAGTTCGCGAAGTTTTCCTGGTATTTCGCGATCGTTGTCGCGATCGTATCCTCAAGTTCGCGGTCATGCTCGCCATAACAGCGGTCGGGCTTTGTGACGGTTCCGGACTGGTACTTGTTTATCATCACAAGCGTGCGGTTGAGGAGATTGCCGAGGTCGTTGGCAAGGTCGGAATTGTATTTGTCAACAAAGCGGTCATAGGAGAACACGCAATCGTTCCCAAGCGGCATCTCCTTAAGCAAATACAGCCGTAGCGGGTCGAGTCCGTACTTTTCCATGACATCGCGCGGATAGATGATGTTCCCAACCGATTTGGACATCTTCCCTTCCTTCATCAAAACCCAGCCATGGACGTACAGCTTGAAATTGATCGGCACACCGAGCGCCATCAGCATGATCGGCCAGTAAACGGCATGGAAACGGAGGATGTCCTTGCCGATGACGTGGACGACCTTAGCGCCGTTGACCCAGTATTTCTGATAAAGCTTATCGTCCTTGCTCAAATATCCAAGGGCCGTGAGATAATTGCTCAATGCGTCAATCCAGACATAGATCACGTGACGCGGGTTCTCGCGGACCGGAATCCCCCACCGGAAGGAAGTGCGGCTGACCGCAAGATCCTCTAGCCCGCCCGCGACGAAGGAAATCACCTCGTTGCGCCGGGTTTCCGGCTCGATGAAGTCGGGATGGTCCTTGATGAACTGGAGCAGTTGGTCCTGATACTTCGACAGACGCAAAAAATAACTTTCTTCCTTCACCTTGCGCGTCGGTTTCCCGCAATCCGGGCAAGTTCCGTCCTCGTTCAGCTGCGATTTCGTGTAAAAAGCCTCGCAGGCGACGCAATAGTCGCCCTCGTAGGTTCCCAGGTAGATATCGTCCTGGGCAAGGAGGCGGCTGAAGATTTCCTGGACGACGCCGGTGTGCCGGTCTTCCGAGGTGCGGATAAAATCGTCGAACGTGATCCGCATGTCGCGCCATAGTTGCACCGTCGCCGCCGCGATCTCGTCAACGTGTTGTTGCGGAGTCTTGCCGGCGGCCGCGGCCGCTTCCTCGTTCTTCTGCCCGTGCTCGTCCATTCCGGTCAAAAAGTGCGTGTCGTAACCGACGAGACGGTGGAAACGCGCGAACGCGTCGCAGGCGACGGTCGTATAGGAGTTGCCGATATGAACGTTTCCGCTCGAATAATATATCGGGGTTGTGACGTAACAAGTTTTCTTCATGATGATACCTCGTTGGCGTAAATATATAGTATTATTATATCAGTTTTTCCGCTTTTTTAAAGATGTAATCGCATTCCTACCATAAAAGTCTGAAGACTTCGTACTTCTCAAGCAGGCTCGTCTGATCGTCGATAAGCGCCTCTTCGATCGGCGTGATGACGTAACCGCCGTTGCGGAAGCAGACGCAATGATGGTCATAACCCGCCAGCAGCGCTTCGACCGCTTTGACGCCCATGATCGAAGCGTACACACGGTCGCGGACCGTGGGCGAACCGCCCCGTTGTACGTGGCCCAGCACCGTCGCCCGTGCCTCGAAGGGAGTTTTCGCGGTGACCTCGCGCGCCAATTCCTCGACCTTCACCATGTTTTCGGCCACGATGATGATCGCGTGCCGTTTGCTCTGGGCGGCCTTCCGGATGTTTTCAACCACTTCCTCGAGGTTGAAACCGAATTCCTTGCATATGCAAACCTCGGCCCCGACCGCCATCGCCGTCCAGATGGCGATGTCGCCGCGGTTCCGGCCCATGACTTCGATGATGCTGCACCGGCGGTGGCTGTTCGAAGTGTCGCGCAACTTGTCGACTGCCTCGACGGCTGTATTGATCGCGGTGTCGAAACCGATCGTGTAGTCGGTCCCGCCGATGTCGTTATCGATCGTCCCCGGGACGCCGACGACCGGCATGCCCATTTTGCTTAAGGCCAAACCGCCGCGGTAGGAGCCGTCACCTCCGATTACGACCAGGCCGTCGATACCGTAACTGCGCAGGTTCTCAAGCGCGACTCGCCTCACTTCCTCCTGGTCAAACTCCTTCAGACGCGCCGTGCCAAGGAAGGTCCCGCCCTGGCGCATCCGTTCCGAGACCGATTTGCGATAGAGGCGTTCGATGCGGTTTTCGTACATGCCCAGATAGCCGTCGTGGATCCCGAACACTTCCAGACCATTGGCGATCGCCGCGCGCGTCACGGCCCTGATCGCCGCGTTCATTCCCGGGGCGTCGCCCCCGGATGTCAATACTCCGATTCTTGTGATCATATTATTACCCCTTGTTTAATGTTTCAATATGGTTGATGATTAATTGTTTGCGGTTGTTGCGGATTTCGGTTTTACCGCGGCCGAGATAGATGCCGCCCTCGGTCAGGATGTTTTTAAAGCGCCGGTAGGTTTCGGGAAAGAGGACGGCGTCCATCTTCCCGGAATCGTCGTAGATCTGCAGGAAGGCCATTTCCGCATTGTTCTTCGTCATGATCCGCTTGATGTTCTGAACGGCGAATACCGCCCCGGCGTTACCGATCGGAAGCGCAGAAAGCGCGGGCAGACGATGACGGGCAATGATATTCGCGTAGCGGGTGAAGATGCTGTATTTCAGGTTCAACCCGAGCGCCTCGCGCTCCTTCGCCGTCAACTCCTCGAAACTATACTCCTCCCGCCCGTATTCCTGGGTGATCAGTTCCTCCTCAGCAAAGAGCGGCCGGTACTTGACGAAATCAAGCGCGCTTTCATACTGCTCGGCCATCTGCTTGCGCGGCAGGGAAAAATCGTCGAGCGCCCCGGCCCAGATCAGGTATTCCACCACCCGGCGGTTAATGATTTGCGCGGTGCGAGCGACGAAATCATGAAAGGATCGATATGGACCGTTCTTTTCCCGTTCCTCGAGGAGGTTGCGGACGGTGACGCCGCCGACGTTTTGAATGCCCAGAAGCGAGTAATAGATCCCGCCGTCGCGGACGACGAACCGGTCCTCGCTTTTATTGATCGAGGGCGGGTAAACCTTGATCTTCTTCTTCCGGCAGTCGCTGACATAGTTTGTGATCGCGGTGACGCTGCCGACGCTGTGCGACATCAACACCGCCATGAAATAGCGGTAATACCGCCTTTTCAGATATGCCATCTGGTAGGCGATCAGGGAATATGCCACCGCATGGCTTTTATTGAATCCGTAATTGGCAAAACGGACGATGTAGTCGTAAATCTTGTTTCCGAGTTCCGCGGAATAGCCGCGACTGGTGCTGCTTTTCACGAACCGTTCCCGCTCTGCCTCCAGCACCCGGGCATCCTTTTTCGATACTGCGCGGCGTAGGATGTCGGCCATTCCCAGGGTATAACCTGCGAACACGCGGGCGATCATCATGATCTGCTCCTGGAAGACGATCGTTCCGTAAGTCGGCGCAAGGATCTCTTTCAGGGCCGGATGCAGATAGTCGACAGGTTCTTCGCCGAATTTCCTCCGAATGAAACTCGGGATCATTTCCATCGGTCCCGGCCGGTAGAGGGCGTTGGCGTGCACGATATCAATAAAGCTTGAAGCGCGAAGGCCGGCGAGCGTCTTGCGCATTCCTTCCGACTCGAGCTGGAAAATGCCGTCGGTATCGCCGCGGGCGATCATCCGGTATGTTTCCACGTCGTCAAGCGGGATTTTTCCAAGGTTGAATCCTGGCTCTTCCCGCCTGATCGCTTCGATCGTTTCATCGATGATCGTCAGGTTTTTCAGGCCGAGGAAGTCGAACTTGACCAGGCCGATCGCGCTTAAGTCATCGGCCTCATACTGGGTCTGGTAAAGACCGTTGATGCCGGGTTGGAGAGCGGTATAATTGATCAGCTCGTCGTCGGCCATGATGATCCCGGCGGCGTGGGTGGAAATGTGCCGGGGCAGGCCTTCGATCTTCCGCACGACGTCGATCAACTCGCCGATGCGCGGGTTTGATTCGGCCATCGTCCGGAGCATCTCGTTGTCGACGAGGATCGTATCGATCGCCGAACCATAAGCGGGCACATGTTTCAATACTTCACTAAGTTCGGCTTCGCTGAATTTCCGCACCCGGGCGACATCGCGGATCGCCAGCCGGACGCCGAAGGTGCCGAAGGTCGAGATATGGGCGACGCGGTTGACGCCATACTTCTCCATGACATAGCGGATCACCTGGTCGCGCTTGTTATCGGGAAAATCGATGTCGATGTCCGGCATCGTGATCCGTTCCGGGTTCAGGAACCGCTCGAAAAGCAGGTCGTGTTCGACGGGATCGATATCGGTGATTCCGAGCGCATAACTGACGAGCGAGCCCGGCGCCGAACCACGTCCCGGTCCGACGAGGATATCGTTCTTCTTCGCGTAACGCACGAAGTCGTAGACGATCAGGAAGTAATCGCAAAACCCCATCTTGTTGATGACGTCAAGCTCGTATAACAGCCGTTCCCGGTACTTTTTCACGTCAGCTTTTCGCCCCTGCAGGCGTTTGTTCAGGCCGATTTTGCTTAGTTCGGAAAGATAGCGGAAGCTTTCCCCGCGGGCGTCGGGAAAGACGGGCAGGCGAAAGCCGGAAGACTTGATCTCCAGGCGGCAACGATCGGCAATTTCAAGGGTTGCGGTTAAAAGGTCCGAATAGGCCTTGAACATCTTTTCGGCTTCCTCCGGGCTGATAAAGCGCCCGTTCGCTTCCTTTTCCGTGAACGGGTACTCGTTAACATTGGCGTCGATCGCCCGCAGTACTTGATAGGCGGTAAAATCCGCTGGTTCGAGATAAAGTGTCTTATGCAGAGCGACCGATTTGACCCCGGCGGCCTGGGCGAACGCGATCAGGCGACCGATGTTTTCCCGGGCGTACGCGGACTGGAGGTCAAGGCCGAGGTAAAGGTCGGGAAAAATCTTCCGGTAGGCCGAAAGACGTTCCAACGCCTTTGTTTCCGCCCCTTCGCGGTAAAGTTTCACGATCTCGCTTTCCTCGCCCGGCAACACGGCGATCAGGTCGAAGTCATGCTTCCGTAAGAATTCCAGATCGACCGAGCCCTTGGTCTTGGCGCGGCTCGCGATAACCAACAGGTTCTTATAACCGAAGTCGCCGATCGCATATAAAAGCAGGCGGTTCTGGAAATTGTCATCGGAATCGCAGGCGACGCATAACCCGATGATCGGCTTGATGCGCGCCTTTCGGCAGGCATGATAAAACTTGAGCGCTCCGTGCATATTATTGAAATCGGCAATGGCGAGGGCCTCATAGCCGGCCGCCGCCGCTGCCGCGACCAAGCACTCGATTTTGATCGTGCAACCAAGCATCGTGTACTCGCTGTGCTGA
>DGDS01000022.1:0-902 GCA_002385575.1 Caryophanales bacterium UBA3946
AATCGGCGTCGCGCTTGTATACCGCGCCGGCTCCGATCCCGCCGGTGATTTTCCGGCTGATGCCGTCGCCGCTTCTTTCCGGGTAGATTCCCGAATCGATAAAGAAACCCGCCTCGACGGCGCTGAAATAGCCGCCGGCTTCAAGCATTTCCTCGAGGAAGAGAACGGCGCGTTCCTTTAACTCTCTGACCTTTTCCCTCATGTATCCGTCCTTTCGGACCTCGACGAGTTCCTTCAGGCCATCAAGGCCAAGAAGGGCTTGCTTCGCCGTGTCGCAGGCTTCGATATTGTACATGTGCCAGGGGACGTTCCGCCCTTCGTCGGGAGTGATTGTCGACTGGATGTCGGCCGAAGTGAGTTTCGATATCAACAGGTTCAACACATGCGTCACCGTCGCTTCCCGGGGAGAAGAAGAGATGTATTTGGTGTTCATCTGGGCACGGATTTTGAAATCCGCGAAGAAGTCGCGAAGGGCGACGGCGTACGGCAGGTTGATCTTCAGATCCGGCGCGGGCGGGGCCGCCGGCGGGACCGTGGATAAGGCGATAAGGTCGCGCTTCATCCCGCAAGCCAGCGAGAACGCGCAGTTGATCGCGTGTTGGACTAAGAGTTCGGGCATCACCTTCCAGGCGACGAGCGCCGTTGCGTTGGCGTTATGGGCGCCGTCGATCTGGAGCATTCCGGCCCAGGCCATGATCTTTTTCGATTCCGCCGCGTCAACAAACGACCTCAACATGTTGATGTTCCGGTAAAGGACGTTATACTGCGGGTCCTGATGAGCGCCGTTTACGCCCTCTTCGGCGAACATCACGGCGATCTCGGGACCGGCGATGCCGGACACGTAGGAATGGTAGTTGATCGGCCGACCGACCTCGTCTTCGATGAAGTCGAGGGCCTTGCGC
>DGDS01000022.1:1130-2153 GCA_002385575.1 Caryophanales bacterium UBA3946
AGGCCGTCGTAGTGCGACTGGCCGGCGGTGCGGATCACCATGATGTGGTCGGCGCCGTGATGGGCCGCCATCCGCATCCTCCTAATATCGTCTTCAAACCGTCCCGAGGCGATCTCGGTCGTGATCGTCTGGATCGGTTCGGGGTTGATGTTTCCAAAGTACTTGGCGGCGGGCAGCGGGACGCCTTTATCCAGGGGCTTGGATACGTCCTCATAACGGTAACCGCCGGCTTCATACCCTTCCGCCTTTTCCCGCCAGACCCAACCGCGGCGTCTGGGAACGTAGTTTTCGAGGTCTTCGAGGATCTTCCGAATGTCGAGTTTTCCATTCTTGCCCGTCATGACTGCACCCCGAAACTTTCCTTGACTTTTTCCCAGCCGGTATCGTTTAAAAGCATCAGTCCGGCGGACTTGATGTCGGTGTTTTCAAGCCGGGAGAGGCGGTAGACGACGTGGCCGGCGCCTTTTCCCATCAGGTTATGGGCGATCGTCTTTTCGACGAGAACTTTGGCCTCGAGGCTGGAAAAGCCCATGCGCAACAGCACGCTCCGCTCGATCGAAGGGGTCGTGTAAGTCCGCGCCAGGTCCACAAGCGGCGCGACCGCCTGCTCGGCAAGTTTCCAGAAGTATTCCTTCAACTCCGCATCGCTCAGCGTCGCAAGATGTTTCCTTCTTTCCCGGTAATCGTCGGGACGGGCGGTGGTCTTATCCATTGTCACTACCTCCGATGCTTATGTTTAATTCTTTCAAGACTTCTTTAACGAATGTTTCGTCGGCGTTCGTTTCCGCGATCAGATAAGCTAAATCATCCCCGGTGATCGCAGCATGGCCTTTGACCTGGTTTTCGATCAGCCTTCTTCGCATATGGTCAAGGTCGAGATCGTCGGCTTTGATCAGTCCCGGATCTTCCGGGAGGATGATGTTTTGGCCGGGGATCTCGTCATGGGGATTGCCGAAGCGGACGTCGATGCCCTGCGCCCGCGCGAAGGATAACTGCGCCTGGTGGTGCTTGCCGGCGCCGGTG
>DGDS01000022.1:2283-7254 GCA_002385575.1 Caryophanales bacterium UBA3946
TGGTGGTGCTTGCCGGCGCCGGTGTATTCCGTCTCCTGGACGACGATGATCTTATCTTCCGGCAGTTCCCGGGCCAGACTTACCGCCGCCGCGAGCGCCGTGTTTCCGGCCGGACCGCGTTCGATGCCCTCGAGCGCCACCAGCGCCTCGGTCACATAGAAGACCTCGCCCTGGCGGACGGTGACGTAACGGTCGATGTAACGGAGCGGCCGGGCCGCGGAGCGGGGAACGTCGCTCCGGTCGGGGTTGGTCATGAAGGGAACGCCGAATCCCGTATGGCCGGTGGTGAAGCTTTTCCGGTTGAAGTCATGGTCGCTGGCCATGTGCAGTCCCGAAAGATTGACGCTCGCGCCGACGATCTGGACCTTCTTGTCGGTCGCGCGCCGGACGCCGCGGGCCGTGCCTGTGAGGTTTCCGCCGCCGGCGTTGGTGCAGACGATGATGTCGGGAAGTTTACCCGTCAGGCGGAGCGTGTCATTCACGACCTCGTAGCCGAGCGTCTCGATGCCGAGGATGCTGTAGGGGGTATAGAGGGAAGCGTTGAAGTATCCCGTTTCCTCGAGAAGAAGCAGGAATTTGTAAAAGAGTTCAGGACCTACGCTCAGCTGGACGACCTCGGCACCGTAGGCCTCGCAGGCCCGTGCCTTCTCGATGATTTCCGGCTGGCCGATGCCGCGGGAATCGTAGCATTCCTGGACGACAATCGCCTTGAGGCCGTGTTTGGCCGCCTGGGAGGCGACCGCGGCGCCGTAGTTACCGCTGGTGGCGGTGACGACGCCCTTGTATCCTGTCTTTTTGGCATGATAGACGGAGAGCGAAGCCCGGCGTGCCTTGAAACTGCCGGAATCGTTCAGTGCCTCGTCCTTGATGAAGATCCGGGCGCCATAACCGGCTGGTGAGATATGGCGGACGAACTTAGTAAAGTTTTTCAGTTCCTTCAAGGGCGTGCCGCCGACGCCAAAGGCGCGCTGGATGGCGATGACCTCGTCAAGGGAATATCCGGCGTCCTGCATCAACGCCTCGTAATCAAAACCGATCGCGCCTTTCCGGTATTTGTCGTAGTCGATGCCGACTGATTTGAGCATTATTTCGTTTCGGCGGGCCATTACCGCCTGATAGGAGTTATTTTTCATCGCCGAAGACGATTCCTTTCACTTTTTTGTTTATTTCCAACAGTTCCGGTACGAAATCGCCATAGTCGTGTTTGTAGGAGGGATTTATGGACACAAGCGTTCCTTCCTCGCGTCGCCCGGTGAGGGTCGTGACCGCGACCTCATCGCCAAGTTCGGCGTCGCGCTCAAGAGAACCCTTCACCCACATGATGAGCGGGACGTTTTTGCTGTCGGCGGGGATGTTTTCCGCGCGTTCCTCTGGTTTCATGATGATTTTTTTTATTTGGACCCATGCGCCTTTTTTAATCATAAGCCACCTCGATCGATCATTTTCCGCACGTCGCCCATGATCGCCCGGGGGACCGGAAGATCGGTCATCAGTTTCAGGCCGGGGGAAGCGTTGATGACGTGCGGGATCATGTTGACGCAGACGGCGATCGTGCCGATCCCGCCGTCGACTTCGGGAACGATGCTCATGTTGATCTCCGGCAATCCTGCAAGCCGGATGTAATCGCCAGTCCTGACGCCCTCAAGCTGCGGTTCGATCTGCTGGGGATGGGATAGCTTAATGAACGGCTTTCCGTTCACCAACGCCTGTGCCGTCATCGCGCATCCGGCCACATCCCCCGCCTTGACGGCGGCGTACTTCGTCCGCCGTTCGACCTTGGAAGTGATCGGCTTCATTTCCTGTCGGAAATCTTCGACGTCAAGACCAAGGGCATGAGCGATTAGCATGGTGGATTCGAGGAAACCGACATGGCCGGCAAGTTTCCCTTCCTTTGCCTTTTCCTTGAACTCTTCGACGGTAAGGCCTACTCCCTGTTCCTCCATCACCGTTTTCCCGAACGGGGAAAGGGAATTGACGCGTTCGACTTCGATTCCCGTGACTTCGCTCATCGCGCCGCTCAGGAAGATGACGAGCAGGTCCATCATCATGCCCGGGTTGATTCCTGCCCCGAGGACGGTGACGCCGTTTTCTTTTGCGATGCGGTCCATAGCGGCGGCTAGTTCGGGCTGCCGTGCGGCCGGATAGACCATCTCCTCGGCGGTCGTGATGCAGTTGATTTTATTTTCCAGTAGCAGTTTGATCTTCGGATACGCCTTTTCGGTAAAAGAATCGGTCGCAAGCAAACATACGTCGATTTCCTTGCCTTTGATCATGGCGTTGACATCGTCCTGGACGATGCAATCGGGATGGTCGCCCCGGTCGAGATCAAGCACCGTAAAGATGCTTTTGTTTACGAAATCGGGGCGGTTCTCACAGACGCCGACGATTTCGAAGCCTTTCTTGGCCAAAATCATCCTGGCCATTCCCGACCCCATGGCGCCAAAACCCCAGATCGCGACTTTTACGTTTTCCGTTCTCATTTTGCCTCCTTTATATTGCACTATTAGTATTTTATCACAGTTTTGTTAACATTCCTAGAATATTTATTGACTTCCTGAAGGCCCTTATCGAATTATTCGCTCATGCGACTATGAAAAGACTTAGGCTTTCAAGATTCTTTAGTATCGGGTGCTTGTTATTGATTTTTCTTGGTATCCTGTTCACGTTTTTTAGATTTTCTGTTTGCCTGTTCGTCAGCAAAGCTCCGCCTAACTGAAGAAATTTCATGAAATTTCAAGTCAAAGAGGCCGAGATTCGTTCAGAATTAGATAATTATATGAAAAAACGCTTGATTAAAAAAAAATAATTGTTATAATGATAACAGGGTTGCAGGATGGGATTTTAGCCAGTCCGGACGGTCTGGTATACGGCTATAAGTTATGGGATTTTTTATTTTGTCCACAGCATGAAAGTAAATCATGGGAAAGTACATAAAAGGCAAAATAAAACCGTACTGGTTAAAAATAAAATGAAGGGAATAGGATATGAGCAGTTTTCAGTTATTACTTTTAGTTCACATCATCGCCGACTTCTATCTGCAGTGGCGGTCGCTTGCGAAAGGTAAGGAAGCGCTCTTTAACAAGGCGCCGGAGGGAGTAAGCAAGTCCGAAGGCATTCTCTCTCTTGGCTTATACACGTTTTTATATGCCTTATTATTCGTATTGTTGGTGGCGCTTGATGAGACCACGAAAGGCAGTTATATTTACGCTTTCTTTATCATCGTTGGCGCGCATCTGGTGATTGAGATCTTAACTTGTTATCTGAAAAAGATCATCAAGCAGACCTCCGCCTTCCTTCTTTACCACGGTCTGCACGCCGTCCTGTTTCAGGCGGTTATCAGCGCCTTTGATTTGAAGTTCAATGTAACGCTATGGTGGGTGTATCGCCTGTGGCCGGTATACATTGCCTTGCTTCTCATCAAGCCGACTTCGGTTTTCATCGACCTGGTCTTTAAAGATTTATACGGCGATGGGGACGACCGTTTGTTCAGGTCGTCTTCCCTGATCGGGGTTTTCGAACGGATCATCATTTTCTGTCTGTTGTATCTGAAAATGTTTCCGGCGATCTGGATCATCATCGCGGCGAAGACCCTTGTGTGCTATGAAAAGCTAAAAACGGATGCGCAATCCCGCGGAAAATACCTGGTTGGAACCTTGATCAGTGTTGCCGTTCCCATTCTGCTTTATACCTTGTTAACCATCTGGTATCCCGTTTTTTCATTCAATATCTGATGTGACGGAAACCAACGTTCGTTACTACGGAGTCATTCCTCCCGGGAGATTGTTTCGGCTACTATGATCAGCCTGTGAAGGATTTACAAACTAGACATATGATGAGCATTTAACATTACATTCACAAGTATAATTAGGAGGGTATATGAAAATAAGATGTGTTTGGGAGCACAACGGCAATGACTCCCTGTTGCATGCCGTCGATTTTGTGGGGGCGTGTACCAGAGGACCGGAAAAAGAAACGGCGATCGAAAAAATGGGGAAGGAGATTGTGACTTATGCGCGCTGGCTCGGCGTGCAGGTTTACGGACCTTTCGAAGTCGAGATCATGCAGGACGTGGAATCGAAACTTGACATCCGCGACGCGGATAGCGATGTGATCTTTGAGGATGAGCGGAATGCCCTGGATTATGACGAATACGAACGCCTAAAGGAGATCGCGTTGAAATCCGCCCATGATTTCCTGCTTCTTTATGAAGCCATTCCGGATAAGAACGCAACCTGCCTTGAACCGCGAAAAACCTTCTACGGGAACATCCCCCGCACCGCACAAGAGATGTACGAACATGCGAAAAACGTCAATGCGTATTATTTTGGCGAAATAGGAGTTAAGACGGACAATCAGGGAAACATTCTGGAATCCCGGAAAAAAGGATTTGCGTTACTTGAGGCACAACCGGATTTTTTGGCCGCGAGGGTATACCGCGGCAGTAACGATGAGGAATGGTCGCTTCGCAAGATGATGCGTAGGTTCATCTGGCATGACAGATTGCATGCAAAAGCGATGTATCGGATGGCGGTAAAGGTATTTGGTGTTGATAAAGTTCCCGATACATTCTTGTTAAATAAAGGGTATGTTTTTGATCCCGCCTATTATGCTGAAGAAGAAAATAAGATGAGGAATGGATAAACCAATAGGCTCCGGTAAGTTAGATGAAGAAAACCACGGAGCCCTTTTTATTAGCATATGGGCGATGTTGTCATAATTTAATAGAAACCGACATTAACAATTTATACTACACGGATAGGGTGAAATGCTTTGAAAAGAATTATAAGCTTTACATTTGTATTGATGCTATTTACGATGATCTCTGCTTGCAGTAAGGATCGATTCCGTTCTCTTAAGAGCTATGAGGATTTGGATTTGTCGCTGGTATATGAAGATGTCAAATGAATCTTAGGTGCAATCCCTTAAATTACGATAACACAGATAATGGCAATTGTTACGATTGCCATTTTT
>DGDS01000022.1:7464-7803 GCA_002385575.1 Caryophanales bacterium UBA3946
GTTGTAAAAAGGGCTAAATATGTGTTGTATTTTGAAAATGCCTGTGATATAATAATATTGTTCTAATAGTGAACAAAACGAGGAGATTTTTTAGTGATTAACGAACTCTTTTTTAAACCCACACAATTATACAGAGAATTTATCCTTCTTGATCTCATAAGCAAAAATCCAAGCATTACCCAAAGAACATTGGCTAATCATCTAAACGTCTCCGTATCGAATGTCAATAATCATATCGATGAGTATGAGAAAAAGGGTTATTTGAAAAGAGAGTATTTGTCTTCCAAAACCGTGGAATATCTTATCACAAAAAAAGGGATTGAACGGAAGAATTTATTG
>DGDS01000017.1 GCA_002385575.1 Caryophanales bacterium UBA3946
ATCGCCAAACTTTCTTTCTATTATTTTGTTAAATCGCGCCTCCGTAGCTCAGCTGGTTAGAGCACATGACTGTTAATCATGGGGTCATAGGTTCGAATCCTATTGGGGGCGCCATTTATTTGGCCCGTTGGAGAAGTGGTTTAACTCACATGCCTTTCACGCATGCATCCATGGGTTCGAATCCCGTACGGGTCACCATCTGCTCACAACATAAACGATATAAATGAAAAGCCGTGATCGCGGCTTTTTTTCCTCCTTTACAACGCCTTCCGATTAAGCTATAATGTTTATGGCATTGTGAGGTTGAACATGAAAGAACCATATATCAAGTATCATAAAGAAATCACCGGGAAGATGCGGGAAATGGTTGCGGGAATAAAAGAATATGATGGTGCGACGGAGTACCATGCCATCACCGCCGGCGACCCGGAAAACTCCGAATCATATTTTCTCATCGAACCCACAAATAAAGAGATGTTTGTGGTCGATATCAACGCCCCCACACCCGATCTGGCGGAAGCGATGGTCTTTCATCTGCTTTTGATCACCGCGATCACGAAAAGGGCGGTGGCATACCGCAATCCCCGGTTTCATTCCCTGTTCGAAAAACGCGGCGCGATCAGAAAGATTGGTGACGCCTTCCTCCTAGATTGTGGCGGTATAAAAAGGTATATCAAAATCGGCACCTATCCCACTGGAAAGAATAATGCGATCACGGATGTTACCGGCGTTACCGTCGGACATCTGACGCTTGCTTCCGGCGACATCAACACCGGTGTCACCGCCGTGCTCCCGCACCAAGGCAACCTCTTCCGGGAAAAGGTCCCGGCCGGAGCGCATGTCTTTAACGGCTTCGGCAAGCCGCTCGGCCTGATCCAGATCGAGGAACTGGGGATTATCGAAACGCCGATTTTGCTTACCAACACCTTAAACGTCGGAGCAATCGCTGACGGCCTGATCCGTTATATGCTCGCAAGCGATGCGGCGATTGCCGATACGACAGCGACGGTCAACCCGTTGGTTTTGGAATGCAACGACGGATATCTTAACGACATCCGCAGGCTCGCCCTTACCCCTGAAGACGCAGTTAAGGCGATCATGGCTGCGGATTCCGATTTTGCTCAGGGGAACGTCGGCGCCGGAACGGGCATGCGTTGCCTGGGCTTTAAGGGTGGAATCGGCTCGTCCTCGCGCGTGATCGAAATTGCCGGGAAAACCTATACCCTTGGCGTCCTCGTTAATTCCAACTTCCAAGGCGGAAGCAGCCGTGATTTGAAAATCAAGGGCCGAAATATCGGCGAACTTTTACAAAAGGCTGACAAAGGTCCGGAAGACAAGGGATCGATCATCGTAGTGATCGCGACCGACTTACCGCTTGATCCGATGCAATTACGGCGAGTTGCCCGCAGGACTGAACTCGGCATCGGCAACACCGGCGGGTTCGCGGCACATGGGAGCGGTGATGTGATCGTGGCGTTTTCCGTTGCGAACCGGTACCGGCATTTTTCCGAAACACCGACCTATACGCGCGAAGTTTTACATGACGATTACATCAACCATGCCTTTAGGGCAATCGTCGAGGCAACGGAAGAAGCGATCATCAACTCCATGCTACATGCAAGCCCCGTCACCGGATACCGCGGCCGGCACACCGAAGCGCTCTGGCAGCATATCGAATCATTTGACGACCTTTTGATCAAAGAAGAATAGGCCGCCGGAAAGGAGAAGAAAAGTGTACGAGATAGGAATTATCGGCGGAATGGGACCCGATTCCTCCCGGGAACTGCTGGCCCGCATCATCAGGTATACCGACGCCAAAAGCGATCAGGAACATATTCCCGTCTGCCTTCTGAACCTGCCCAACATTCCCGACCGGACGGATGCCATCCTTAACGGCGGGGAATCGCCCGTCCCGATGCTGAACCGGGCGATCCGCGACCTCATTAAACTTGGAGTGAAACGCTACATCCTCTGTTGCAATACCGCTCATTATTTTCTTCCGGAGCTGATCTCAGACAAAAGCATCGAACTCATCGACATGGTGGGCGAAACAGTCGCCCGTCTTAAAAATAAAGGGATTAAGGCAGTCGTCGTGCTCGGAACCGCCGGGACCAGCGCGGGCGGGGTTTACACCAGCGCCCTTGCCAGCGCCGGCATCGAAGCGATTGAGATCAAAAAAGCTTGGCAGGATGAGGTGTCCAGGATCATCTACGGGATAAAAAGCGGCGGGGAACCGGCCGAACACGCTTACCGGCTTATATCCGTGCTTGGCGCGCTTGCGACGGATCATCCCGGTGTTCCGTTCCTCCTTGCTTGTACGGAGCTGTCGCTCCTTAAGGAACTGGTCTTTAAGGGCTTTAAACTGATCGACCCGCTTGACGTCGCGGCAATCAGGGCGATACAGTATTCCGGCTATCGGGTCAAACCCGAATGGCTGAAACATGTTGGATGAAAATCCGCCTGCGGGCGGATTTTTTAAATGATGAGACCACGGGTTCATTCAAGAAATATATCGTATAGAAAGTGCTTTCATGATATAATCACATCGAAAGGAGAGAATGAAAGGTGGTTAAGCGAAACGTTTTTTTTCGTGTCTTTTTACCGCTGCTCGCATTGATTTTTCTATTATCGATTTTTACCGCATGTGATAAAAAAGTCAAAGTCGAATCGATCTCTTTAGACAAGGAAGAGATCGTTTTAGCCGTTGGCGCTTCGGAGACAATCACCGCCGAGGTTCATCCGGACAACGCGACCGATAAAACCGTTACCTGGACCTCGGAAGATGAAAGCATCGCCACCGTCGCCAATGGCGTCGTCACCGCGATCGGCCCAGGCGAGACGGACATCGTCGTCCAGGCCGGAGAGATAACCACGACCGTCAAGGTGATTGTAAAGAGACAGTTTACCGTTACCTTCAATACGATGGGCGGGAGCGCGGTCGCCGCGCAACAGGTCCTCGACGGATCCAAAGTCACAAAACCCGCCGATCCGACCAGGGAAGGGTTTGCGTTCGTTAACTGGTACAAAGATTCCGGTTATCAAAACGTTTATGATTTCAATACTCCCGTTACCGGGAATCTGATCCTGTACGCGAAATGGGCGGAGATCAAATACACGGTAACATTTGAAGTCGACGGGGGAACGGAGATTTCCGCGCAGCAGGTCAGCCCCAACGGAAAGGCCGTGAGGCCCAATGATCCGGTGAAGACGGGCCATATCTTTGAAGGATGGTTTGCTGATAGTGAATTGACGACGCCGTTTGATTTCAACGCGACGATCACGGCCGATACCGTGGTTTATGCGAAATGGCGGGTTATAAAGGTCTTCGTCATTTTCAACTCGATGGGCGGATCGATGGTGCCGGGAGTAGAGATTGATTACGGCGAAACGGTTGAAGAGCCGGAGGAGCCCACGCGCCCTGATTATATCTTTGTCGGTTGGTTCAAGGACCTGCAGGGTTTAGAGCCGTTTGATTTTACCGAACCGATCGAAGAAGATGTGACGATCTTTGCGAAATGGGATCTTGATACCAGTTTGTTCGCGACGATCAGTTTCGAGGTTAACGGCGGACTGTTCCCATTAACGCAATTGGACGAACTGATAACCGTTAATCCGAGCAACACCCACGAATTGGGAACGCTCAATACCGGTTATATGACATATTACAAGACAAGCATCTTCCTCTTCAAACGCGGATATACCGGCAACGACTGGGCCGTCGAGCTGGCGCTTGCCAGAAATGCGGACGGAATGTACGAAATCGTCGAAAAAGTCGCAGCCGGAACCCCGATTGGAGCCGGATTCAAGGAGAAGGCCGACTTCATCCTCGTCGGTCACGACGGCTATCTCGACGGTTATAACTTCCTTAATTCGCTTGTGGTCGGACAAATCGTGACTATCACCGGATTCGACATCGACACGACGCCCGACGGTTCGCTGGACCCGAAAGGGTTGGTGAAGGTCTATCCGGCCGGAACGAAGATCCAGTTGGAAGACGTCCTCTATCGTAAAGGCGCCGATTTACCAAGACCGCAGAAAGCCGGTTATGAATTCCTCGGTTGGTACACGGACGCCGATTTCTCCGGTGAACCCCTTACCGCCGCTGCCAGCGACGGAACCCTTTATGCCCGTTGGGCCAAACTGTTCAACGTCACTTACGAACTGAACGGCGGCGTGAATGATCCGGAAAACAAGGCGATTATTTCCGAGGCCGACCTGCCCTTCACGCTGGCGGAACCGACACGGGAAGGATATGATTTCCTCGGCTGGTATGAAAACGCCGACCTGAGCGGCAGTCCGGTAACCATGCTTGCGGATCTGACCGGAGATATCACCCTCTACGCCAAATGGGAACATGAGGTCACATTCATGGACGGGGAAATAGTCTTTCTAACTCAGAAGGTGAAGAACAACGCCCTTCTGACCCGACCCGATGATTTGGTCAGGGAAGGCCAAGCCTTCCTAGGATGGTTCGTCAACCTGAGCGACGAGGACCGCTTTGATTTCACAACCCCGATCACGGGCAACCTCATACTGCACGCCAAATGGGTCGACATCGTCGCCATGTACATTGATTGGGAGGCTAAATATAACGCCGATCTGGAAAAATGGTTCATCAAGGTTACCCCGGAGAATGAGACCCTCGATCAGGACGCGATCAAGGAAATCAGCCTGATTACCGTGGCGGGGAAACTGCTGGAAACGCCGCAGGCGCTTACTCCTGATGAGGACCCGGCACTATGGTTCAGTGTCGCGAGCAAAAACGGCCTGCCGATCATCAAGGCCGACGGCGTCTATACCTATCGCGTCGTTAAGAAGGATGATACCGAGTATTATTTCGCTTTTGAGTATAAGAACGAACTGGTAACCGGGTTGCCGGAACCGATCGAGGCTGACATTGATTATCGGGCCGTCTGGAACGGCGAACTAGAAAAATGGTTTATCGAAATAAGCGTCGCCGGCGAGCAGCTGGATGCAAATTCGATCAAGGCGATCAACCGTCTGATGGAAGCCGGCGTATATGTCGATCCGGTCGCGTTGACACCCGACGAGGATACCGTGATGTGGTTCAGCGTTGCCGGGAAGAACGGCCTGCCGCTCCTTAAAGAAGCCGGTAAGTACATGTATGAAGTCACGCGCGCCGATGACTCAGTCTATGTTTTCTGGTTTGATTATGATCCGGAAGCGGTTTTGGACCTGCCTGAAATCATTGATGCGACTGTCGATTACAACGCGGTTTGGAACGAGGCCTTAGGAAAATGGTATATCAAGCTCAGCGTCGACGGCGATCTGGATGCGGACACGATCGCCAGGATCGCGGTCCTGATGACCGCCGGCAAGTATGTCGAACCGGTCGAATTAGTCCCTGACGCCGACAAGGTTTTGTGGTTCGCGGTCGCAGATATCGAAGCCAATATTTCCTATCGTGAGGCTGGCCGCTACTTGTTCGAAGTGGAAAGGAAAGCGGACGGATCGGTATATGTCTTTGGATTTGATTACGAGCCCGATAAAGTAGAAGGACTTGAGCACGTCCTCTATTTCCAACTCGAATACGGGGAGTTCCTGCCCAAGGTCGATTTCACGACCGCGGAGTGGAGTCAGGTATATGATGTCGGCGCAAAGAACATCGAAGGATACGTCTTCATCACTGACGCTTACGAACTTTCCAAGCTCGATGACGATCACCGGATCTTCAACGCCGGTTACAGCGCCTTGCTTGATTCCAAACTGCGGGTGAAGTATTTCGTTGATCGTTGGGGCCGCGAATGGACGCCGGCCAACGGCTGGACCGTGAAGGACTGGGATTACGGTTTGAACCATTATGCTTCCTACTATAAGCCGTATCTTGCGGATGGGGACGTTTTGATCCTCGCCGGCCAGTACGGCGCCGGCTTGCCGGAAGGCCAAACCTATCGCAACCACCTCGGCAATATCCTGATCAGCGATCTGGGAGTCGATAACGTCGACCATCGCAATGTGGCGGAAGAAGATCTGACCAATCCGGGTAGAGTTCAGTTCATCATTAAGGACGGGATGATTGGCGCGGATATCTATCGGACCTGGGCGACGGTCAGGGTCGCCAAGGGCGAAACCGCGATCGCTCCGGAAGAACCGGAAAGGGCGGGCTATGCCTTTACAGGCTGGTATAAGGATGCGGATTTGACCGAGGAGTTTGATTTCGATGAGGAGATCGAGTATAATCGCAAGATCTACCCGAAGTGGGAACTCATCGTCCGCGAAGTCGAGTTCCATCTGGACGGCGGCGAGTTTGCCTATCCGGTATTTCACTCCAAGGAAGAGATGGTCGTGGCGTTCCTTACCGACCTTTACGATTTTGTCAATGCGACGGAAAGTCTGAGCGACTTCATGCACGGCGTCGGGAAAACCGAGGGTTTCGACGGTTTATGGTACAACAACGCCACATATAAAAACCAGATTTACAATGGCGCGCGGCCGACGGCCGTCAATGAGGCTTACTTCATTTCCTCCTCAGAGTACATGGATAAGTGGTTGCCGCTGTTCGACGTTTTGGAGGAATTCGTCAACGGCGTGAACCCGGATCAGCATTTCTACGGCGACTCGTATACGGGATTCTTACGGATGCACGTATATATCCGGTCGGCAAAACCGTGGTCCTATGTGCCGGATGAGGTTTATGCATTATTCCCGGCGGAGTACCTGCCGGTGACCTATTCGATCAGAACCGCTGCCATTACGCTTCCGGTTCCGGAAAAAGCCGGCTTCGTCTTCAGGGGTTGGTTTGACAATCCGGAATTCTCGGGCGATGCCTGGACGGAAATCCCGACCGGGTATCAGGACTCGCTCACACTTTATGCGAAATGGGAGGCGGAACCGGCGGAATAAAACAACAATTTGCCTGAAAAAAGGCGTCGTTTAGCGATAAACGACGCCTTTTTTACAAAGTGGATTTTTACGGAAATATATGTCTGATTCTGGTATCATTTTGCTCTTGGTACTACTTGCATATGCTGGTTACTTATGTTATAATAAGAAATGTAAACGTTTGATGGAAAGGAGAATATATGACCAAATCAAACAAAATTTACAAGTTTCTTTTTGTTTTTGTATTTTTGTTCATAGTCTTTGGCCTGGCGGCTTGTGACAACGCCGATAAAAAAGCGGCGAAAGCTGTCGACAGCGCCATTGAAGCCCTCCCGGCCGAGGTCACACTTGCCGATGAAGAGGCGATTGTGTCCGCGCGCGAGGAATATGACAAATTAACGGACAAGCAAAAAGAGTTGGTTACCAAGCTTGAAATTTTGGAAACCAAGGAGGCCGAATTAAAAGACCTGAAAGATATTAAGTCGGTCGAGGATTTGATTGCCTTGATTCCAGAAACGGTAACACTGGCAGATAACGCAAAAATTCAAGCAGCGCGAACAGCGTACAACGCCCTGAAATCCGCCCTGCAATCGAAAGTAAGCAACTACAACAAATTGCAGGCTGCCGAAACGGCGTATCAGGCGCTGGTCGCCTCGAAAGAAGCAGTCGATGAAGTTATCGACCTGATCGACGAACTGCCAGATGTCGATGATGTCACGCTGGATGACAAAGAAGACGTCTTAGCCGCAAAAGCGGCTTATGATGCGCTTACGGCTACGGAGAAATCCCAAGTCACCAACGCCAGCAAACTCACCGACCTGTTAACAAAAATCGCCCAACTGGAAGCCGACGAAGCTGACCGCGAAGCGGCGGAAGCCGTCGACCTGAAGATCGCGCTTCTTCCTGCCGTGGTCCAACTGACTGACAAGGAAGCGGTCGAAGAAGCAAGAGCGATGTATGATGCGTTGACGGAAGCACAAAAGGCGCTGGTTACCGGTTTGAACAAATTAACGGCTGCCGAAACCAGAATCGTTGATTTGGAAGCGGCGAAAGTCGTTATCGACATGATCGCG
>DGDS01000013.1 GCA_002385575.1 Caryophanales bacterium UBA3946
CACCAGTGACTATGACACGTTCGAATTCGACATGGATAACTTCCTGGCGATCGATGACTTCACCGTCATCCTTGCTTCCCGCGTTCTGGAAACGACGCTTGCCGACATGATCGAAGACTTGTTGGTCTCAGATTCCCTGTCCGGTTTCATCAAAACACCCGACAACGGTTACCAATGGTATTACCACGCGACGAGCGACGCGGCCGGTCTGACGGGCGAGGTCAGAAGGGGCGAATATGTCCTGACTGAAACGACCTTCCAGTACAGCGATCTGGCCGGTTTCCTTGACGCTATCAAGTTCATGAACGAAGCCAACCTCTATTACGACGACATCGATGCTTACGCGATCGCGGATTCGGTCGATGATGACACCGATAGCCTGGCTTCGGCGCTGTGGGATTACTCGCGCATCATGCGCGGCTCGATAGCGACAATGCTTAACGAAGCGATCGACAGAGCCATTGACGGCGTCAGCCTCCCCGGCTTCATCGTCGTACCGGATTATGTCGACGAGGATTTTGACAGCAAGGAAAAAGTCGTAGAAAAACTTGAAGATTTCGCGGACTTCATCAACCTTGTCAAGGCGTATTCCTAAGCGGATTGACTGGAAAACCTGTGAGAACGGAGGATGGTATGATGAAACTCATAATCGCCATTGTGTCGAACGAAGACTGTTCGCTCCTGATGAAGGCCTTGGTCAACCATAAATACTTTGTCACCAAGCTTTCATCCAGCGGCGGGTTTTTGAAAAAAGGCAACGCGACGCTGATGATCGGCGCCAAACCCGAGGACATCGATGATATCATCAAGATTATCTCCGATTACTCGAAGACCCGCAAGGAAATGGTTCCGGCCTCAATCATAAGCGAGTTTGGAACGATGCCTTCGATCCCGTTTGAGGTTACGGTTGGCGGCGCCACATTATTTATCGTCGATGTGGAACTCTTCATAAAACTCTAAAAACAAAAGCAACTCCCGAGTTCTTTGGGAGTTGCTTTTTTGTTTGTTTGGCATTTCATTCAGGGGTCGTCATAATCGGATTCCTCTTCATCATCGAAGCGGACTTCATCCTCGTAATTCAGCGTATCGCAATATAACAGATCCTCGTGAATAAATTGATCGTACTTGGCGAGCGTCACGGCGATCATCGCACCGACCTTGTTCGCAACGTCGGCGGGTGAGACGTAATTGAAATGATAATCGGGAAAATCGATCGGACCAAAGGCATAGTCGATGAGCGGCCGCACCTCTACTTTATTATCAGCAATGAAGATGTTTAATATGTACTCGGTGAAAAAGAGGTAGTTATCGGCATCGTCTTTTTTGATCCGTTCTTTACGCATTTCCTCGCCGGTCGATTCCTCAATTTCCTTCATCATCTGCTCCGAAAGCGTCTGCTTGAGCCGCTTTCGGTCCAGAGAGACGATCACCGGTTCGGTGATCTCGGCTTCGTAATATTTTCTGGGTTCCTTGTTTTTCAGCGCCGCGACCAGGGCTGGGAGCGAATAAAAGACATAGGTGTTTTCCTCAAGCCGGTCCTGTTCCGCCAACGCCGCAAGTTCAAATTCCAGGTTTTCAAAAAACTGTTCCGTCAATACCAATTCAAATTCGCCATTTACGGTGAGAAGGTTTTTAGCGCTGCCTTCGATGGTGATAGGTTCGTTAATGCGGTAGCGCCGGTTCGCGTCTTCCTCGTCATATAAAACGATGTTTTCAAGCATGTTGTTTTTCAATGTGAATTCCAATCCCCAAAAATCGAATTCAGTCCAGATGCTGCATCGGTAATGATTGCCATCATCAATGTCGCGAAAAAAATCAATGATTTCCGCTGCTTTGATCGTTTCTTTCATATACTTATCCTTTCTTTTTACCAATATTATACCATTTTTCGACAGAAATCAATACCAAATTTCGTTTTTTTTCTTTTTTTCTAAACCGACCTTGCGCACCGCACCGCTTTATTATATAATAAGCAAAAAGGAGGTTGCCGGTATGATTTTAATCAAAAACGCCAATTTAATCAGTATGGGGGAGATCAATTACCAGATCGTCGATATCCTGGTCAAAGACGGACATATCGCCGCCATCGGTACCCTTGACGAACGCGAATATCCCGGGGCGACCGTGATCGACGCGGCCGGAGATTATGTGACGCCGGGATTAGTGGATCCGCATTGCCATATCGGTCTGTTCGAGGAAGCGATTGGCTTCGAAGGCTCAGACGGTAACGAACGGACGAACCCGATAACTCCGGAACTGCGGGCGATCGACGCCATCAAACCGCAGGATACGGCTTTCGCGGAGGCGCTTGCGGGCGGGGTCACGACCGTGTGCACGGGACCCGGCAGCGCCAACGTCATCGGCGGGACGTTCGCGATCGTGAAAACGAAGGGACGTACCCTTGATGACATGGTCGTCAAGGCGGAAGCATGCATGAAGATGGCGCTCGGGGAAAACCCCAAGCGCGTTTACGGCACCCAGGCAAAGGCGCCGGCGACGCGGATGGCATCCGCCGCCCTACTCCGGGAGGCGCTCTTCAAGGCTCGGGAATACAAGGAAAAGAAGGACAAGTATGAAGCCGACCTCGTCGCCGGGAAGGAAGCAAACAAACCCGAATTCAACTTCCGGTATGAGGCTTTGGCGCGCGTGTTTTCCGGCCTGCCGGTCAAGATCCATGCCCACCAGCAGGATGACATTGCGACGGCCGTTAGGATCATGAAGGAGTTCAACCTACAGGGGACGATCGAGCACGCGACCGAAGGGCATTTGATTGCTGATTACCTGAAGAAGAACGACGTGAAGGTGATCATCGGACCGACCCTCGGCAGCAAATCCAAATATGAGCTGCGAAACAAGACTTTTGGAGCCGCCAAGATCCTTTCCGACAGCGGCATCAAATTCGCGATCATGACCGACCATCCCGTCATCCATTGCGCTAACGCACTGACGCAGGTTGGATTGTTCGTCCGCGAAGGATTGCCTGAACTCGAGGCATTGCGCGCGGTGACGCTTTATGCGGCGGAGGTAAACGGGATCGCGGACCGGGTGGGAAGCGTTGAACCCGGAAAAGACGCCGACATCGTCATCTGGGATAATCACCCACTGCATTACCTTGCCAGGGCGCGCTACGCAATCATCAACGGTGAGATAGCTCATAAGCTGGAATAAATGATAAATCAACTGGATAAATAAAAAAGGCGGGCAAATGCCATTTTAACGTCATAGAATATGGTATATGTCCGCCTTTATCCTTATTGGTAGTGTAAAATTTTATTGG
>DGDS01000025.1 GCA_002385575.1 Caryophanales bacterium UBA3946
GTATTCGTCCAGGCGATCATCCGGCTTTTGAAACGGTTCACCGCCGACATCACCGTCGGCGATAACCCGGCGACCAGGGACCAGATCTATACATTGAAAAAATGCGGCTTGTACGATATGCTCGTCGCCGAGAACGTGAAAATTTTCGCGGGCAACGATACCGTCATCATTGAAAACCCCACCGCGAAATACTTCCGGCAATTCGAAGTCGCACGGGCGATGGTGGAGCCCGACATCCTCATCAACGTCCCGAAACTGAAGACCCACTCGCTCACCTACATGACCGTCGCCCAGAAGAACCTGTTCGGCCTCATCTACGGCTTGAACAAGGCTGGCTGGCATGTGAAGGCGAAAAGCCCTCTGGAATTTGCCGAGGCGTTGAGCGACCTCTACGGAGCGATCCTCCATGCCTTTGCCAGAAAGATGATCCTCCACATCTGCGACGGGATCATCGGGATCGAAGGCGACGGCCCGTCCACCGCCGGGCAGACGAAACACGCGGGGATGATTCTCGCGTCCACCGACGCCATAAGCCTTGACCGCGTCGCCGTGGAAGCCGTCAGCCTCAACCATCGCGATTTCCATATGAACAAAATCGCCGGGGAACGGGGATACGGCGAATCCGATATCGATAAAATCGCGATCGTCGGCGACCCGATAACGGCCTTCGCCGGAACGCGCTTTAAAGCCCCGGAAAACCAGTACAACTCGTTCATCTTCAAAATGCTTAAAGTCCGGCGGTTGCGTAACGTGTTGCTCGAACATCCGGTAGTGATTCCCGATTCCTGCATCCGCTGCGGCGAATGCGTGAAGATCTGTCCGCCCAAGGTCATGACCATCCGACAGGTTTATCCGGCAGCCGACCGTTCCGGATGCATCCGCTGCTGGTGCTGCATGGAAGTCTGCCCGCAAAACGCCATCACGAAAAGTAAACGCCCCCTGCTTGGAAGGATCCTCCTCAGGAGCTTCAAATGAAAAAGTCCAATTACTTGGACTTTTTCTGTTGATAATACGGATAATAAACAACCTGGTAGGGAACGACCCGCTGATATCCGTAATACCCGTGAGGATAAGCGTAGCCGATGATTTGTGTCGGTTGGACCACTTGCGCTTCCGCTTTGGCTTTCTTCAACAGTTCCGGGGGATATCCGGGTTTCATCGTCGGATCCGTTTGCCCGGGGACGCCCGACGTATCCTTCTTGGTCATCTCGATCGTTATTTCCGGTTGTTTATCCGCGCCTTCGGGAGCGGTCGAAGCCTCGAGCGGGATGTCTTCATCCGGCGTCGCGGCGTATTCCTTGTAATTCAACTTCGGGTAATAATCCTCCACAAACGGCTCCATGTCGCTTACGTCCTGTTCAACCGCTTCCGTTATCGGGGGGATTTTCAGTTTGGTCCCAGGTACGATCTTATTCCATACCCTGATATGCTGGTTATACTCCATCAACTCCGCCTTGGTCACGTTGTAAAGAAACAAAATATCTTCCAGGGTCTCGTTGTTTCTGACGATATGAAATTTCATCCTTATCACCTACACTAATATTTATGAGCGCCGTATCTGCCTTATAACAAAAATCGTATCATGCCAATACGATTTTAGTTGACGTTCATGAAGTTTTCATCGATTTCGTTTTCAAAATCATCTTCCAGATTCTCAACCGAATCCACGGATGTGAAAACCGTCACCATCATTTTTGTTTCCCCGATGACTTCGGCCACGACTTCGAACACGATTTCCAATTCCAATCCGGAATCGTGGATTTTGGCGTTCGTGCAGGTCGGTTGCTGAAGAATCCGGACGATAACGTCGCGGGTATCGCTGCTTACTTCTTTCACGATCTGTCTCGTTTTGATGACTTCGTGGTAACCGATGATTTTCTTGGCGATGTCGGTCTTGGTGTTGTCATCGTATGAATACCAGATGTTCGCCTCGAAATTACCGGCTACTTCCACTTTGTTATCTATTAAAGTCGCTTCGAATTCGTGATTGATGATCCAGCATCCCAGGATGCTGAAGGCCTCGTTCTTCGGGGTGACGTAATCCTTGATGCGTATGATCTTTTTGCCTTTTCCGACGATTGCTTTTGTCACTATTTCACGAATCTCATTCATACCTATCCCTCCTCAATAACAATATATTCAAGGCGTTGGTATATTGCCACTAGGCATTAATCTAATTTACTATATGAGGGAGGTCAGGCGATTATACCGCGCAGGTGCCAGGTGTAGGCTTTCTCGATTTTCACGTAAATGATCTTGCCGATGAGGCTTTTGTCGCCGGGGAAATTCACGAGCTTGTCATGTTCGGAATAACCAGCGAGCATGCCCGCGCCTTTATCGCTGGGGCCGTCGACCAGGACCTTGACCGTTTTTCCTTCGAACCGCTTGTTTCCCTTGAGATAGCCTTCGTTGACAAGTTTGTTCAACTCCTGCAGTCGCTGCTTTTTCACGACAGCGGGGAGGTCGTCAACGTATTTACTTGCCGGGGTTCCCGAGCGCGGAGAATAGATGAAGGTAAAAGCGCCTTCGAAATCGGCTTTCCGCACCAAGTCAAGCGTCTGTGCAAAGTCCTCTTCGGTCTCGCCGGGGAAACCGACGATGATGTCGGTCGTGATTGCGATATCGGGGATATGAGAGCGCAATTGCGAAATCAGTTCGAGATAGGTTTCTCTTGTATACTTACGATTCATTTTCTTTAGGATCCTGTCGCTTCCGGACTGGACCGGTAGATGGATGTGCGGCATGATGTTCCCGCGCGTCGCCATGACTTCGATCGTCCGCAGATCCAGATCGCGCGGGTGCGCGGTGACGAAACGAATCCGGGGGATGGCGATCTGGCGCAGGTCGGAAAGCAGGTCGGCGAACGTATAGGAGGCGTCCGGGAAGTCCTTGCCGTAGGCATTGACGTTTTGTCCAAGCAACGTGACTTCCTGATAGCCCTTTTCCGCCAGATCGCGAACTTCGGCGATGATGTCGCGGTAATCGCGCGACCGTTCCTTCCCGCGCGTGTAGGGAACGATGCAGTAACTGCAGAACTCGTCGCATCCGTACATGATGTTCACCCAGGCTTTTTGCGCATGGGCGCGCCGCACCGGCACTCCTTCAACGATCTTGCCTTCCATCGAATAGACCCGGACGACCTTTTCCTTGGAGAAGTAGGCATCATAAATATATTCACCGAGGCGATACAGGTTGTGGGTGCCGAAGACGATGTCGACGTGCGGGTATTTTTCCAATACCCTGGCGACTACGACTTCTTCCTGCGGCATGCATCCGCACAAGACGATCAGCAAATCGGGATTTTCCGTTTTCAAATGCTTTATCCGTCCCAACTCCCCGAATATCCGGTTCTCGGCGTTTTCCCGGACCGCGCAGGTGTTGAGGATTATGACATCGGCCGCGCCCTCTTCTTCCGCGGGCCGGAAATCCATCGCTTCCAGCAAGCCGGCCATTTTCTCCGAATCGGCCAGATTGCCCTGGCAGCCGTAAGTTTTGATGAAGTATTTTCTGTCCTTCCCGATGCCACGCAAATGATCCGGCAATTGATACCTTATATGCTCCGTTTCCTTTTGGATCCGCCGCCGCGCCTCCGCAAGCGAGGGAAAGATATATTTCTCGTATTTGTCCTTGATCATCAGATTCACCTTTTTATCATTATACTAAATTTCATCACGCCTGACAATAGCAACGCATACGTCAAAACGATAATCAACGCGTCCTTTTTATGGTATAATACTATTATGATTAACGAGTTGGATTATTATTATAAAAAACATCCTGAAAGTAAGATTCAGGACTTCATCAAGTATGTCTATCAAAAGCATTTCGGACCCGGTCATTTTATCGTAGAGGCCAATCATGCTTACAACCTCCTCATGCGCGAGGCTGACGCCCTGGAACCGGTCGCTTTCCGGGAAGATATCTATGATTATGTCGGCGATGTATATGCGCGCGTGAACTTACGGCCGTATGTGAGTTACGGGTTTGACCTGCGCGAACTATCCGCTTGGTTTGTGTCCTCGGGGGGAGCGCCGGAAAACCGGGAAGACTTTACGGCAGACCTTGAAGAATTGCGCGCATATCTGATTGGAAAGAGGTTTTCGAAGGATGAATTCGATGCATTGACCGCCCGGTTCAGGGTATTGGATTGGCGGCCGTTCAGCCACACTCCCCATTACCGGAATGCCTACCATCCCGCCTATCGTCTGATCAACCGGAAATTCATCACTGACGAACTGCGCTTCGCCCAATTTCGGAATTTCCTCCGCTCATTTCCCCCGGATGAATTATCCCTGATCGCCATAAGGGGTGGGGATGAAGGCATGCTAACAAAATGCTGCGAAAGGACAGCAAAGGAACTTCCGGTCACGGTTATCGACCAAAACCGTTTCAACGCCGGCGTCGAATTTGATCGCCAATCTCATCAAATCGTATTGGTCAAAGGCGCCGCTCCAGGGAAGTGCGCCGCCGCCATCTATTTTGACGATGGTAAAAACCCCGATCATCGTAAATACGATTGCGATCTGATAGTGTAAACAAAAAATGATATCTTAACGGATATCATTTTTTTAATCCAGTTTGATGTTGTTCTTTTGCAGGCACTCGCGGATTTTTTCAACCGGCATTGCCCCGCCGTTGACGTAGTCTCTGATGACCTTATCGCCAATCCCCCAGGTGTTCAAACCGACGATTTCGTAATTATCATTAATGAGCATACTGCCGCTGCTGCCGCTGCGGATGACGGCGTCATGGATGATGACGTCGTAATCGGTTTGGAACTGGTCGTTTTTGATCCGACTGTAGCTTAAGACTTTTCCGGCGGTGATAATATTGTTCCGTCCCAGCGGGTTTCCAATGGAAAAGACCACGGCGCCGACCTTCGGATTCTTCCTGGCAAGGGGAAGGGGGTCAAATTCCTGATCGGACTGGAACTCAAGGATCGCCAGATCGTAATCCTTGTCGGTGAACACAACGGTCGCCCGCGCGGTATTGCTATAAATGTCCTCCACCGTGTAACGATGACTGTAATTGTCGGTAAGATGGACGACATGGTAATTGGTCATGATGTAGTACTTTTTGCCTTCCTTCTTGATGATGACGGCGCTTCCCGTACCCCGGTAGGGTCCGGGGATTTCACCCCCGATAACGGGTCGGTAGGTTTCCGTCTCGACCTTCACGTTCGAGTTGACCACCACGGTACTGATATAGTTCAGCGTGTCCGCGGGAATGCTAACGTCGCTTTGCAGGATCCCGTCGAGGAAACCGCAAGCCGACAGCATCAAAACGAACAACAAGGAAAGCATGGCCTTAATGGTTCTTTTCATAGTATCACCACTCGTTGTTTTTGACTTTTGCAAAGTATTCGTCGTCGGTAATCGCGTAGCAGTTGATGTCGTGGACCGTGCCGTCGTAATTCAGATATCCCTTTTTCCGTACCCCTTCGTATGTCAACCCTAACTTTTCGCAAACCCGCCGCGATTGCACGTTATCGGTAAACGAGGTACATTCAATCCGTTTCAATTTAAGCACCTCGAACCCCCAGGAGATGATCTTCTTCGAGGCTTCGACGGCGATGCCGCGACCCCAGTAAGCGGGATTCACTGTATAGCCCAGTTCCGCCTTGAAACCTTTCACGAAGGTGTGCAGTTCGACCGTCCCGATCATCTTGTTCGTTTCCCGCCAAACGATCGCGAAGGTTCCCAGTTGCCCCAGTCTTTTCTTCTCGTGGAACAGCCGGATTATCGACCGCGTCTCACTGAGCGAGGAATGAGGTTTCCAGCCGGCGTTCGGTCCTACGTACGGCAGGCGGGCATATTCATACATATCGAGATAATCCTTTTCTTCCACTTCGCGCAGGATCAGCCGCGGCGTGAATAAAACCGGTAATCTGGCTTCCATATGTCATCTTCCTTTATAATTATTATATAAAAAATGGGGGATTCATGCAACCAAAAAGAGATGGATTTGCTGGGACAGGCAAACAAAAAGAAATGGGCCGCGCCCATTTCCATAAACATCGCGATAAATCCCGAATCCTCGGCTACTTTCTATGCTCAACTATTAATTTAATAGCTGTCCGTTCTTCCCCCTCGATAATGATGTCACTGAAAGCCGGAATACAAATTAAGTCCTTCCCCGTCGGTGCTACATAACCTCTAGCAATCGCAATCGATTTAATGGCTTGATTAATTGCACCGGCGCCAATGGCTTGAATCTCGACCGCTTGCGCCGTCTTGAAGGCGTTAGCGAGTGCGCCTGCAACTGAATTTGGTTTTGACTTCGATGAAACTTTCAATACGTCCATAACTATCCTCCTGTTCTTAGGTCATAAAATTATATTCTTTTGGAAAAGAATTTATGACGCTTACAGGATTATTCTATTATATTGATGATGTCGATATTTGCCGGTTTTTTTGAATTTTCATTAATTTCTAAAATAATCGCGTTAAACTGCGTCTTTCCGGCGTCTTCGGGAGAGAACTTTTCCTGCGTCCCGTGCAAAAAACGGTTGATGATCGTCTCTTTTTTAACGCCGATGACGCCGTCAAGGGCGCCGGTCATGCCGACGTCGGTGATGAAGGCCGTCCCGTTCTCGAGGATGCGGGCGTCGTTAGTCTGGACGTGGGTATGCGTTCCATAGACGACCTGGATCCGGCCGTCGAAACAATGGGCGTAGGCGATCTTTTCGCTCGTGGCCTCGGCATGGAAATCGCAGATGTAAATATCGCTCTTGACTTTATCGAGCAATTCCTGCGTCTTCACGAACGGACAGGAATACTCTTCGTTCATGAAAACCTTCCCGACCATCTGCATGACCGTGACGGTCAGACTGTTATGCTCAAACGTCGCATAACCCTTCCCTGGCAGGTTCTCGGGGAAGTTGTACGGACGGACGACGTTATCGACGTTGTCAATAAAGTTGAAAATACCGCGGTTTTCAAAAGCGTGGTTTCCCAGGGTGATGCATGTTACGCCCTGCTCAAGGTACCATTGATAATGCTTCTCGTTCAGCCCGCGTCCATGCGAAGTGTTTTCGCCGTTTACGATGATGATGTCAATTTTTCCTTTTTCTTTTAGCTGCTTGACGTTTCTTTCAAAACTGGCGCGTCCCAGTTTCGAGTATACGTCGCCAACGATTAATACTTTCATTTTCGCACCTTCATTTATTATACCATATTGATCGTCTTTTACAATAAAAAAAGTTTCCCGTTGGGAAACTTTTATTTTGCAATTTCATGTACTCTGGTTTCTCTGATGACCGTCACTTTGATCGTGCCGGGATAATTCATATCATTTTCGACTTTCATGCGGATATCCCTGGCTAATTTATATGCCTGCACGTCGTCGATTTCTTCCGGTTTTACAAGGATTCTGATTTCCCGGCCAGCCTGCAGCGCGTAGGATTTATCTACGCCCTTGAATTCGTTGCAAATCTCTTCGAGTTTGGTCAAACGCTTGATGTAGTTCTCAAGCGATTCGCTGCGGGCTCCGGGGCGCGCCGCGGACAATGTGTCGGCGGCCGCTACCAATTGGGCGATAATCGTTTTGGGTTCACGGTCGTTATGGTGTGAGCCGATGGCGTCGATGACTACCGGATGTTCCCGGTATCTTTGGGCGAGTTCCAAGCCGATGTCAACATGACTCCCTTCCATCTCGTGGTCAGCGGCTTTACCGATATCATGAAGCAAGCCGGCGCGGCGAGCCAGTATTTCGTTTTCGCCGATTTCCGCCGCCAGTTTTCCGCTGAAGAATGCGACTTCCATGGAGTGGGCTAATGCGTTTTGCCCGTAACTCGTTCTGAATTTCAGTCTTCCAATCAACTTGATTAATTCCGGATGAACCTTGCCGATTCCCGTTTCGAAAACGGCCTTCTCGCCGATTTCCCTTAACTCAGTATCCATTTCCTTCTTTGCTTTCGCAACCAGTTCCTCGATGCGCGACGGCTGAATCCGTCCGTCCGTAATCAACGCTTCCAATGTCCGTCGGGCAATTTCTCTTCTGATCGGGTCGAAACAGGAGAGCACGACTGCCTCGGGGGTATCGTCGATGATGATGTCGACCCCGGTGTTGGCTTCGATCGCCCTAATGTTTCTGCCCTCGCGCCCGATAATGCGTCCTTTCATTTCGTCGTTGGGGAGCGGAACCACCGATATCGTTTTTTCCGATACGGTCTCGCTCGCGTACTGCTGAATCGCATTGGCCAGTAGACTTTGGGCCTTGCGACTGACTTCCGTTTTAGCTCTTTCCTCAGCGTCTTTTATCAATAAGGCAATTTCGTTGGCCATCTCATCCTCGACTCTTTGCAGGATGATCCTTCTGGCCTCTTCAATGTCTAAACCGGAAATTTCAAGTAATTTCTTGCTTTGCTCTTCTATTAATTCTTCCACTTTGCTATATTGCGCGTCTAGCATTAACTTACGTTCATCGTTTTTCTGTTCCTTAAGATTCAAAACTTCCTCACGTTTGTCAAGATTGGCGCTCCGGGCGTCAAGTCTTTCCTCGCGTTGCGCCAGCTTGCGTTCCAGCTCGTCGACCATTCTTCTGCGGTCTTTGATCTCGCGCTCAGCTTCGTTGCGTAAATTTCGAACCTCTTTTTCACTCTCTTGTTTTAACCGATATATCTCCTGCTTGGTTTCAACAAGCATGTTCTTACGATTTTCGTCAGCCGCCTTTTTGGCTTCTTCGATGATCTTCTGCGCGGATTTACCGGCCTTTTCATATTTCTTGTGAAAAGCGTAATATCCGATGCCAAATCCTGCACATATTAGCAATATGGAAGCAATTACGTAAATAGAGTACTCAAGAAAATTACCCATAAACAGGTTAATTTCTGGCATCTATTTGCACCTCCATAGAGAATATAACGAATATTTAATTGTTTAGTCTACTTAAATTATTATAACTTATTTTCATCCCTTAGTCAATTATAATTTACTTATAACATGACATTCCGTAAAAACGCGCCAAACATCAGGAGAATGCGCGCTTCAAAAGAAATAATCTTCTCTCACGGGCGAAATTGTTAACGAATAATGACGAACGGGTATAAAAAAACCGGTCAAACCGGTTTTTCCATAAAAGCGGCCCTGATTTTTTCTTCTATCTCTTTCACCAGGTTGGGATTGTTCTTGAGGTATTCCTTCACGTTTTCGCGGCCTTGGCCCAGTTTCTCATCGTTGTACGCGAACCAGGCCCCGCTCTTGCTGATGATGTCGTAGTTTACGCCCAGATCAAGAATTTCGCCTTCGTAGGAGATACCCTTGCCGTAAATGAGTTCCACTTCCGCGATCTTGAACGGCGGCGCCACCTTGTTTTTGACAACCCGGATTCGGGTGAGGTTGCCGATGATGTCGTTGCCTTTCTTAATCGTATCGACTCGCCGGATGTCAAGACGCACGGACGCGTAGAATTTCAAGGCCCGGCCGCCCGAAGTCGTCTCCGGCGAACCGAACAAAACCCCGACCTTTTCCCGGATCTGGTTGATGAAGATGGCGATGGTCTTGCTTTTCGCGATCGCCCCGCTCAGTTTACGCATCGCTTGAGACATCAACCGTGCCTGCATACCGATATGGGCGTCGCCCATATCGCCGTCGATCTCGACTTTCGGGACGAGTGCGGCGACCGAGTCGATGACGATGACATCGATCGCGTTGCTCCGGATCAAATGCTCGGCGATGTCCAGCGCCTGCTCGCCGGTGTCGGGCTGCGAGAGGATCAGGTTGTTGATGTCGATGCCCAGGTTGCGCGCATACACTGGATCAAGGGCGTGCTCGGCGTCGATAAAGGCGGCGTACCCGCCGCGTTTCTGCGCTTCGGCGATGGCATGCAGCGCGAAAGTCGTTTTTCCGCTGCTTTCCGGTCCGAAGATCTCGATAATCCGTCCGCGCGGATAACCGCCGACTCCCAAGGCCATGTCCAGGCCGATGGAGCCCGACGGGATTACTTCGATGTCGCCGATGGCTTTTTCGCCCAGACGCATGATCGAGCCTTTTCCGAATTGTTTCTCGATTTGTTTAAAAGCCTCTTCCAATAATTTTGTTTTGTCTTCTGTCATTGACAATCTCCTTACTTGCTTGCGAATATTAGCGACTTGTTTTTCCAGAAATAATCGAATCCCGATATCAGCGTCAATGATCCGGCAAGCACGATCAGCGCCAGGGCCGTGATATCCTTCGCCGCTCCTCCCAACAAGGAGAACGGATAACAATTCAACAGCAGGACGACGATCATGATCATCTGCGAGACGGTTTTCGCCTTTCCGAGATGGCTGGCGGCGATAACCACGTTTTCGTTAACGGCAAGTAATCTGATGCCGGTAACGATGAACTCGCGGGCGATCATCAACGTGACCACGAACCCCAGACCAAACCCGAAGGCAGAAAACCTTCCCCGTTCCAGAAGGATGATAATCGTCGCGAATACGAGCAGCTTGTCCGCAAGCGGATCCATGAACTTCCCGAAATTGGTGACGATGTTTCTCTTCCGGGCGATATGGCCGTCCAGGAAATCGGTAAACGACGCCAGGGCGAAGACGACCAACAGGATCACGTCTTCCAGCGTTATTTCCGTGCCAAGACCGGCGTCGCCGTACAAAACAGTGTTCCGAAAGAACGGGATTAACGATATCAGGATGATGACGGGAATGATAAGGACTCGCGATAGAGTCAGTTTGTTAGGTAAATTCATATATTCTCCTTCTTCCTGATTTATATTATATAATAAAACGCCTTATTAGTAAACAACGATTATTTTTTTTCAAAACCCAGCGATTCGGCGGCTATCAGGGCGCTTGCCCAGGCAAAATGTAAATTATAACCGCCGCACGCCCCGTCGATGTCCAGGAGCTCTCCGACCATGTATAAGCCCGGAACCAGCCGTGAAGAAAAGTCGTCATTGATTCCGGTGATATCGACCCCGCCCATGGCGATCTGCGCCTGGCCAAAACCGTAGGTACCCGATACCGTCAGGCGGAAGTTTTCAAGCGCCGCTAGCACCTTTGCGGCGGAAAACCCGTCAAGGTTTTGTGTAACCGCGCGCGCGAGCATCTTCGGCAGGATCCCCGTCAGGGCTTCCGGTTCCGGTCGGCTTTCGATCAGTTTCGCAACCGTCTTTCGATCGGTCCCGGCAAGAAAATCGATGACGACTGCGTTTCCGGGCGCGGCGTGGCGCGACAGGTTCAACGTCAGTATTCCCGATATCCCCTCATCCTTGAAGAGGATTTCCCCGCTTTCCCGGTGGACCGTATCCGTTCCACGCACAACCTCCGCCTGGCATTTTACGCGCAGGCCGCTCACACTTCTAAGCGATTCCGCCGTCCTAAGCGGGACAAGGCCGGGACGGACCGGGATGATCGCATGCCCAAACCGCACGGCCAGGTCGTAGCCATTGGTTTCCGCCTGCGCCTGCGAACCGCACGCAAGCACGAGGTAATCGCCCTCCGCCTCGCCGCCATCATATTTTACGATGAACGTATCTTTTTTCGTTATTTCCCTGACCGCCGCCCCGCAAACTACCTCGATGTTGTTTTTTTCAAGCTCCCGCCGGAGGACGTCGAGAACCGAGGCGGCTGTTTCGCTGTAAGGATAAACCCGGCCCTCGGAATCGGTCCGCGTCAGAAGCCCGATGCCGTTAAAGAAGGCGATGACTTCCCGGGCGGAGCACCTTTTAAGGCATTTCTCCATAAAGTCCGGGTGGTTATAATACTCCGGTCTCATGTCGAGATTGGTGAGATTGCACCGGCCGTTTCCGGTTTTAAGGATCTTCTTGCCGACACGGTCGTTTTGTTCGAGGATCGTGACTGCAGCGCCGGGATTGATTTGTTTCAGCCGGACCGCGCACGTTAGTCCGGCGGCGCCGCCGCCGACGATGATGACTTTCTTTTGCATGGGAAAACCTCGCTGTGATGGTAACCTCTTAAAAACTATTATACCAGCGTTCCCGCCGTTATTCAAGGATTACCGCCCGTAAAAAAAATTTACAAATCAATTGCATTTTCGCTTAATCTTTGATAACATATTGAAGGGCACACTTTAAAGGGCATGTTCTCCTTAAAGCGGGCTTTTTTTATTTTCATGGTATTGAAAAAAATACAAATAATACAGCGGGAGGTATAATATGGCTAAATACATTTTCGTGACCGGAGGCGTCGCATCCTCACTTGGAAAAGGCATCACCGCATCCGCCCTGGGCAACCTGCTGAAGAGCCGGGGCCTGAAAGTCTTTATGCAAAAGTTCGACCCGTATCTGAACGTCGACCCGGGCACCATGAGCCCGTACCAGCACGGTGAGGTATACGTCACCAAAGACGGGGGTGAAACCGACCTCGACCTGGGTCATTATGAGCGTTTCATCGACGAGGCATTGACGAAAAACGCCAACATCACGGCCGGAAAGATCTATCAGGCGATTATCGAAAAGGAACGGAAGGGCGAGTATCTCGGCCAGACGGTCCAGGTGATCCCGCACGTCACCAACGAGATCAAAAACAGGATTTATGCCGCGGCAACGGAAAGCGGCGCCGATATCGTGATCACGGAGATTGGCGGAACCGTCGGCGATATCGAATCGCTGCCGTTTCTGGAAGCGGCCCGTCAGGTCAGGCGCGACGTCGGCTGGGAAAATACCTGTTACATCCACACTACGCTCGTGCCGTATTTGCGGGCGTCGGGAGAAATCAAGACGAAGCCGACGCAGCACAGCGTGAAGGAACTGCGTTCGCTGGGAATCATCCCCGACGTGATCGTATTGCGCTCGGAAATGCCGATCTCCGCGGCGATGAAGGACAAGGTCGCGTTGTTCTGCGACGTGCGGCCGGAAGCGGTCATCCACGCTCCCGATGTCGAGATCCTCTACGATATCGTCCTTGAACTCAACCGGGAAGGGTTTGACCAGTATGTTTGCGACCACTTGCGTCTGGAGACGAAAATACCCGACCTTACCGCCTGGCAAAAACTCGTGCAAACGATCAAAAACCTACGCCGTGACGTGACGATCGGACTGGTCGGGAAATACATTCAACTACACGACGCCTATATCTCCGTAAACGAGGCGCTCAAGCACGCCGGTTACCATCACGACGCGAAGGTCAACGTCAAATGGGTCGACGCCGAAAAAATAAACGACGAAAACGCCGGCGCGTATCTGGCCGACATCGACGGCATCCTCGTTCCCGGCGGGTTCGGCGACCGAGCGATCGAAGGCAAGATATCGGCCATCCGCTATGCGCGCGAAAACGGTATCCCGTTTCTGGGACTGTGCCTGGGCATGCAGCTGGCGGTAATTGAATTCGCCCGCAACGTTGCCGGGCTGAAAAACGCCAATTCGACGGAAATGGACGCCGATACGCCCTACCCCGTCATCGACTACCTGCCCGACCAGTACCGCGGGATCAAACTGGGCGGCACGATGCGCCTTGGCAATTACGATTGCGAGATTAAAAAAGAAACGAAAGCCTACGCCGCCTATAATGCCGAAAATGTCGTCGAGCGCCACCGCCACCGTTACGAATTCAACAACCGTTTCAAGGAACCGCTGGAAACGGCCGGTCTGGTCTTCTCCGGCCAAAACGCGCAAACCGGCCTCGTCGAAATCATCGAACTTCCCGCGCATCCGTGGTTCGTCGCCTGTCAGTTCCATCCCGAATTCGTATCCCGACCGCTGCGTCCCCATCCGTTGTTCCACGATTTCGTGGGCGCGTCGCTCGCCAGAAAAGAAAAAACCGGCAGTCGCTAATGCGGCTGCCGTCATTTTTACTCCAATACGCTTCTGATCAGGTTGAAAGCAAAATCAAATATACCGGTGATGATGTTTTCGCCCCGCCGCGCGAGCGAGTTCGAAAGATTTGGATCCACCTTCCCCGCAGAAATGGATTCATAATCATTGCCGGGGATGACGATCTCCTCCTCGAATTCGTCAAGTCTTTCCCGCAGATCGTTACTCGCCGTCTCCTGCGTCGGTCGTCCGGCGATCATTCCGAGCAAGAAGAAACACAAAAGCAGAAAAACTATTCCGGATTTCTTCATTTATCGGCCTCCAAATATTAAGAAGTAAGTTCCAACGTCTTTGACGTTCACGTTAAACAAAAACGCGATTAAGTAATCGAAGCAAATGCCGCCGTAAGAATCGGCGGTGATCACGGGCAGTTGTCCCTGCAAAAGCGCCGCGTTCTCAAGCACGCGCCCCAGCGCCAGGATGTTATTGTTCGCAACCTGGTAAACGAGCGCCGCCATTCCCAGCAGGATGATGATCATCATTTTCACTCTGTCCATGGTTAATTATATGCTTTAACTGACGATTCCATTATCGACGATCGTATGCAGCGTCCGGTCGATGGCGCCGCTGATTACCCGCGTGAGGTTTTCAATGTCGATGTCGATTTCCTTCGGCGTCACCATCAGGTTATAACCGTTGGGAGTGAGCACTTCCTGCAGGAGCTGGATCTTCTCTTCCGGGATTAAAAGACCGAAATCGCCCAGAAATTCCTTCGTGTATTTTTCCTCCGGCTGTTGCGCGTTCGTCATGTCGATCTTCTCTGGCGCGAACACGAGCTTCTGCCCGGGAGTTTCTTTCTCATTGAGTTTCTGATTGAAATACTTAAGCATCAAATCAATCGTATCGTGAGCGATCGTTACCGCGTCGACGACGGTCGGAACGCCGATCGCGATCACCGGGATGCCGATCATTTCCTTGCTCAGTTCCTTGCGGGAATTACCGACGCCTGAACCCGGGGAAATGCCGGTGTTGGTCACCTGGATCGTCTTGTTCACCCGGGAAACCGCCTTGGCCGCCAAAGCATCGACCACGATCACGTAATCAACCTCGATCTTATTGATGATCGCTTCGGTAATGTCGTAGGTTTCGATGCCCGTGGTCCCCATCACCCCGGGAGCGATGGCGCTGATTTCGCTGATTCCTTCCGACACTTCCTCGGGATTGAGAATGAACATATGACGCGTGACGATGACGTTATCCATGACGAGCGGTCCCAGCGCGTCGGGAGTGACGTTGATGTTTCCCAATCCGACCAGCAAGCCTTTCTGACGCGAAGGATTGATGTTTTCCGCCTTCAGCACTTCCTTGATGATCAGGCTCAGGGCTTCCTCGCATTTGACCAGATCGTCATGGTCATGGGTCTTGATTGCCGTAGTATCGAGGCAGAAATAGATTCCCGGTTTCCTGCCGAGCTTTTCTCCGACGCTTTCGGGAATAATCGTTCTCTTTATAATGAATTTATCGTGTTCGAATTCGTCGTTGATGATCTCGGGGACCCCCTCCGCCTTCTCCAGATCCAGCGCTTCGAAAGCCAGATCGGTTCGGATTCTAAACTTGTCAAGTTCCATGATTAACACCTCGATGTTATTGTATGCCGAAACGAAAAAAATAAAAAGGCAAATAATGGAGCGATGATAGAAAAAACCGCGGCGCAAAATTAATATGCGTCCGCGGGAAAGGAAAAATCATTATTTTTCTTGATTTCTGTTCGTTTTTTTGGTAAAATAATTTAGAGCAAATTGGAGGTAAGAATATGGCCAACATCAAGCAACAGGCTAAGCGTATTATAACCAGCCAGAAGAGCAGATTGAGAAATGTCGCTTTTAAATCCTCTACCAAAACCGCCATGAAGAAAGTCGAAGCCGCTGTCAGGAATAACAACCGCGAGGAAGCTATTGAAGCGTTCCGGTTGGCTTCCAAGAAACTGGACAAGGCTCTGGCAAAAGGGATTTATCATAAGAATTTCGTCAGTCGCAACAAATCCAGATTGGCAAAAATGATTAATACGATAGCTTAAACATCATTACGATGTTTTTTTTAATGTAAAAAGGATGCATGATGCATCCTTTTTATTTATATCCCGAACAGGAAGAATTCCAGTCCGGTCCTGACGTCGGTCTGGCCGCTTTTGATTTTATAGTCCAGTTCGCTTAGCTGCGCGACGTATTTTCGCAACAGCTCGTAGTCGAGCGAACGGGCGTTTTTGACCATGTAGTATGCCCGGCCCGACGAGACGCCCATCGATGCCGCGACGTCGGCCTGGTTGTATCCGCTCTTGAGCATCAAATTGACCGTCAATAACTCACGCATGCTTTTGGCGACAAGGCTGAAAAGGAAATTGGCGGCGTTGCCGATTTTGATCAGGTCGCGGTAAATGCGGACGGCCTTGTTCCGATCCTGATCAACGATGGCATTTGACAAGGCGTAAACGTCGTTTTGGATTTCCTTGATCGCAACTTTCCTGACGGCCTCGACAGTGACGGTCGCGTTATCGCCGGCATAGGCGATCAACTTATCCAGTTCGTTTTTGGCGTTCATAAGATCCTTGCCGACGATCCGGTAGAATTCCCGCGCCGCCTCGTCGGTGATCACGACATTATTGATGGCGCCCTGCCGCTTGATCCAGCCGTACATCTCGATTTCTGAGAGTTCCCGGCTGTAATTCACGGACCCCGCGAGCAGTTTTTTCACTTCCTGCTTCCGCTCGTCCGGGTCGATGTTATATCCATTGATGATCAGGACGGTCGTTTCCATCGGCGCATCGAGGTAATCCAGGAATCGTTTTTTCTCTTCCTTGTCAAGGTTCTTTTCCGCAGTTAAGAACAGCGGGTTCTTGATGACGATCACTTTGGCATCGCTCATAAACGGCGGCGTGAGCGCGTCGCTTAGAGCCTCGCTCAACGATGAAATTTCAAGGTCGTAATAACTGACATTGTATTCGCCGGCGCCGGAGTCGTTTATCAGCCGCTTGATCTTGTTCTCGATTAAATACTGCTCGTCACCAAGAAATAAATGTACCGTTCCAGTTTTCATTCCTCATACCTAATATCGTATATCGTGATTGTATATTTTTTATCGTCGTAAATCAGTAAAAGATAATGGTGCTTCGTCTCGTTGAGATCCACGCCGTAAGTTTCGTTCAACCGGTCATATATCAGGTAATAACCGGTTTGAGGGAAATCAAGGAATTTCTTTTCCGTAATTTCCTCAAGCAGCGTCAGATCTTCTGTTGGAAGCGGAAAAATGCCATGGGATGCGTGATTCTGAAGGTTATCCAGAAACTCTCCGGCCTTTTGTTCATTCAAAGTATAGAAATACATATAGCCTGCCGCTTTCTCGTCGGCGGTCTCATATATGGTATGCCCGCTCGGCAATATTTTGGGAATCTCGATCCCTATTTCCGCGGAAATCTCTTGGTTCAAATTGTTGGCCTTGACGGTGACGTTGATCTGGTAGATTACCAGAACTACGGTCAAAAATGCCGTCACGGAGCCAAGGATCAGTCCCCAATCGGCGCGGCGGCTGACCTGGACTTTCCGACTTTGGATTCCATGGTAAATTGCCAATCCCGCGAAAATACCGGTGAAAATGCCGATAAACGGGGCGGTGCTTAAAAAAATCCCGATGATCGCTCCGGCAACACCCAGAAAAATGGATATGATGGGCGAAGCTGGATTTGTCAATGGTTGACGACTGCGGGCCTCGGCGGGCGCCGTCATCGCGCCCGCAATTTTTCCCTCCGCTGGCGTTTCCGTCAGCGTTTCCCCTACCGGTGTTACCGGGCTTTCTGCGATCAACGTCCCGCAATGCGGACAATACCTGGCGTCTTCACTGGCTTGAAGACCGCAGTTTTTACATGTAATCATAATGGCAATCTCCTTCTATGTTTATGATAAAACAAATCGGCAAAGATGTCAAGGATTTATCAACATGAAAAAAGGCGCCCATTGCGCCTTTTTATATATACTCATCAAATATTATATAAAAATAATACTTGATGGACAGGATTATTATTTACTTTATCGTGGCGAATATACTCTTTTTTTTGTGATATTTGTATGTGACGGTGTAGTTCAAATCGGTCCGGTAGATGATGATGTCGTATCTTTCCAGCGTCGCGATCGTCCGTTTAGCTGGAAAACCGAACTGGCTGATCCGCCCCGTCTGGATCACCGCATAACGCGGACGAAGCCGGGCGATCATTTCCGGGCTGGTCGCGGTAGCGCTGCCGTGATGGGCGATTTTTATCACATCGACTGGAATGCTCATCATCGAAATCTTTTCCTCGACGGCCGCGCCAACATCGCCCAGAAACAGAAAATAATGCTCACCGACCTTGACATGCACAATGATGCTGTTGTCATTTTCGTCAGCATAGGCTCCATCGGGATGTAAGATATCGAACACAAAACTTCCGCAAACAATCTTATCGCCTTTTTTAACCTTGAGATTGGCAATTTGAGACAATCCACTATTATCATATGCGCCGACCACAATATTATTGACAGCGAATTCCTTGATTATCAGCGCCGCCTCGCCATTATGATCTGCATGATCATGGGTGATGATCAGGTAATCGATTCTTTTTATCCCCCGTTTTTTCAGAAAAGCGGTCACTTCGCCATTCCGGCCATCGCCGGTATCGATGAGGACGTTACAGCGGTTGCACCGGTCGGAAATCAGCGTCGATTCGCCGTTGTACAGGTCCAGGAAAACTATTTCCTGATGTGGTTTGAAAATTATTGAGTTGGCCGATGCAAGTAATAAAAGCAAAAGCAGCGTTGCGACGGCATAACGCCGCTTTTTGACCGTAAACGTCTTTACATATGCGGCCAGTAACAGGTAATAGGATACCGTCAAGGTAAAAGAAAAATCGGGAAAGGTAAATCGAAGCACGAAATTATTCGAAAGAAAAACGGTAAAATTGATAAACGCCTTCACAACATGGGAATACAACCGCGCGAATAAAGGCAAAGCCATGACCGCAAAAGACAAGGGGAGGATAATATAACCGACAAGATCGATATAAACCAGGTTTACAAGCGGGCTTAAAATGTTGATCTCGTTGTTTATGTTGACAACGACCGGCAGCGTGATGGTCCAGGAAAACACCGATATCAGTAGCAACTGGGTAAGATGCTTCGTCCCGGCAAGCAGCGGCGAAGTCACGATAATTATAAAAGTTACCGTGAAACTTAAAACGAAGCCGCTGTTGTAAAGGTAATAAGGATTAACCAGCAACAGCGCGATAAAAATCAATGTAAGCAAATCCAGGGACGATAACCCCATTTTCAGTTTTTTATTTAGATAATAACCATCATAAAGCAAGACCGCTCTGATGATCGAGGGTGTGAAGTTGACCAGTACGGCGTATAAAAAAAGGATCCCCAGGATGATCGTTTCCGCGCGTTCCTGCCTGATTTTCAATGCCCGGAAAATCCGGTGCAAAAACACGACCACGAAACCGACATGCAATCCGGAGATAGCAAAAAGGTGCGAAATGCCGTTGATCTTGACCGCTTCCTGAAACTCGTCCGTAAACAAACCTGAATCCCCGAGGATGATCGCCTGAAGAAAACCCAGCGCCTCTCCGGCGAAAAGGGCGCCAAGATAACGCTGGACTTTCTGCCTGATCATTCCGAGTTCGAAACGGCGGCCGACGATCGCGATTTCATCAGCCCTGATGGCACCGCTGATGCGCCGGCTTCGAAGATAAGCCCGGTAATCAAAGCCGCCAGGAACATGCGCGCCTTCAATCTCCCACGCCGTGCCGCGAACTGCGATGCGATTGCCGATATCTACCGGCGCGAACGAGGAATCATAAACATAGTACTTCTTATTTCCGCTTTGCACCGTCAAGCGGTTGTATTTCTCATAGGTTTTCACATCCCTGACGTAGCCGATAACTTCGTCTGTTGAAACAACTCGGTATGTCAGTTTCATGTAGGCGAAGCGCCCCGCGAATATCGCGGTGATCACGATCCCAATCAGGAATATCCTTTTGTCTTGCTTGTAAAGGTAACGGGAATAGACGAGAAGGATCCCCAGGGCAAGGACGCTTTTATAAGATGCAATCGCCAAAACTAAAAATAAACCCGCGAGAAACCAGTTGTTTAAAAGCGCCTTATAGACAGATGATCTCTTTAATCTGTTCCAGCAGATTTTTCGATATGCCGTTAACATTGACCAATTCCTCGAGGCTGTTAAACCTGCCGTGTTCCTTACGATAATCGACGATGCTGCGGGCGCGGCTTTCACCGATTCCCGGCAAGCGCATCAGTTCCTCGACGGAGGCCGAGTTTATTGAAATTTTAACCGTCTCTTCGTCTTCGGACCGGGAAGCGATATGGACCACCATGCCGTCCGTCAGCCGCGCTGCCAGATTGACCCCGGTCGTATCGGCGTTCCCGGTAAATCCGCCGGCCAGGATGATCAAATCGTTCACACGCGCTTCCGCATCAAGGACGTAAAGCCCCGGCTTTTTGACCTCGCCCTTCACCTCCACGACTACGACGGTTGCGGCGGGCGTTTCCGTGTTTACCACCGGGATCAGAACCTCTGTTTTCCGGTTAACGGCGCGGGAAGCGATGATCGCGATCACGGCAATCGCGCCGATTATCGTCCATTTAAGCCACGATTTCCTCATACTATCACCTCGCAACTATATTATCGGAAGTAAACTTTTTTTCCGTTATTATTTGTTTTTTACCGGTAAATGTGGTATAATGTTTTTGAAATCATTGCAAAGAGGAGCAAGTATGAGAAGAGATGCAATCTTTTTAATCATTTTCGTTTTTCTTTTCGGATTGGTTTTATTCGGATGCGTCCCGAAACCGGACGACAATGACAACGATGGAGATAATCCGACAAAGCCGACGCTTTCAGTCTCGGTAAGGCAGTTCGAACTGGAAATCGACGGCACAGCGCAAATTAACGTCACCCTGGGTAACACGACCGAATCGCTGGTGATCGAGTTTTCATCCAGCGACGAAAACGTGGTAACAGTTGACGATGAAGGCAACCTCGTTGCCGTAGGTCCCGGCGAAGCCACGATCACCATCTCCTTAAAGGATTATCCTGACGTCACCGCGACCGTAACCGTAGTCGTAGAGGAGGAACAAGTGGTGGAAGTCTTCGCAATCAATGGTCCCGACAGCCTCACGGTCGGCCAAACCGCCCAATATACGGCGACCGACCCGAATTCGGAAAACGGCACCTTTGCGTGGGAGTCGCGTAATAGCGACATCATCTCCGTCACGCAAGCCGGTCTCGTTACCGCTCTTAAGGGCGGCGAGGGCGTTCTCAGAGTTTATTCAATGGCAACCGGCGAATATGTCGAGAAGACCATAACGGTCATAGTGCCCGAACCGGAATCTTTGGAAATCGACGGTATCGGAAACAAACGCGTCACTTATAATTCCGACATCAGACTCGTCGCGAAAATCGCACCGCAAGGCGCTACCGGCGAGATCGAATGGGAAACAAGCGACGAGGACGTCTGCACCGTTGAACCCAACGGCAAAATCAAAGTCCTGCGCCCGGGCGAGGTGACGATTCGCGCGACGATTAAAAATACCAATATTTCCGGAGAAATTACATTCGCTATCGAACCGACGCTTTTGGAATTCCTGGAATATCATCACAATGAAGACCCGCATGTTCAGGATATCAGGGTATACGGTTTCGAAAGCAGTTTGCCGTATCACGATCCATCTAAAGGCGCTTACTACTACAATCTCACGCTTTTAGGAAGCGTCAATAATTATCTGAACTACGAACTGCAAATCATCGAATCGATTTTGGGCGCCAACAAAAAGAACCGCCCCGGCACCAAACAATCGGTAACAAAATATATAACGGTGCACGATACCGGTTCGGCGGCTCCGGGAGCCGGCGCGTCCGCTCACAACGGCTATATTCACGGCGGCGCCGAATCCGCGGGAGCGTCCTGGCATTACACGGTCGGAAACGATGGGGTTTATCATCACATCCCGGATGATGAAGTCGCCTGGCATGCCGGCGACGGAACCACAGTCCCGTATGAGGCGTTTGACTCCGGAATCCCGTATACTTTTAAAAAGAAACCGGAAGTAACGATTACTCCCGACGGCTATTACGCCTTGGACGGCGTTAAATCAAATGTCGAAGCGCCAAGGAAAAATGACGGTTCAATCCCGAAAACCTCGGAGATCAACACTTTGGGAATCGAAGTTACCAAAGGCGAAAACGGCAACTGGTTTATCGGAAAAACATGGTGGAGCAAC
>DGDS01000008.1 GCA_002385575.1 Caryophanales bacterium UBA3946
TTTGCGAATCGGCGAGGCGTTGTTTCTCGGCAGAGAAACGGCGTTCGGGAAACGTTTTGCAAGGCTTCATGAGGATGCCTTTATCCTGAAAGCGGAATTGATCGAGGTCAAGGAAAAACCAAGTTACCCGATAGGCAACATCTTCATGGACTCCTTCGGCAAGATCCCAAAAATCGTCGACAAAGGACCAATGAAGCGCGGGATTCTCGCCATCGGCAAGCAGGACATCTACCCTGAAAATCTCATTCCCCTGGGAGATTACGAGGTGATCGGCGGCAGCAGCGATCACATCATATTGGAACTGGCGGACGCCTTCAAGATCGGCGATGTCCTCGCGTTCCGGGTTAATTACCCGGGGTTGTTGCAACTGATGAGTTCGAAATATGTTCATCGCTATATGAAATAAAAAAAGGAGGTAATAACCAGATGTTTGGTATACCTCTTTTTTTAGATTATTTATGCTCCAGCATTAGGTTGTGTTATATATTTTAAGTAATTCTTTCACTAAATTAATCGCTTACTTAAAATTAATAAACCATTTTACTTGTCTTTTTATTACTAATACATTTACAGATCTTCATCTTACACTATTAATCTAAAATACTCTTTAGTTCTGTCAATCTAATTTTGTGCTTGTATTCTCTTCCCATTGTATCAACAAACACAAAAGATAATGCTTTTGTTTTTATAGGTATTTTTTCTATTATTGATTTCGCCATTAATTTATTAATAATAAATGTATATTCTTCACCATATAGCAAGCTTTTAGGTAATTTTGTGAATGGGTACAAATCATGAATAGGGCTAATTAAAAACTTAATTCTACTTAATCTAATACCAACAAAATCTATTTTTATAGGAATATTTAAACTCTCGTTTATTATTGAAACAGCATAAACGTTTTCTTTAGTATCCGGATAAATATAACCAATAAAATATTTAATCTTGTACTTTGTTTTTGAATAGCTGAAACAAATGTTGCAATAGCTAATAGTAAATTTGAAATAAAAATAAGAACTGCTGCAAGATTATCCATATTTAATTACCTCAGAGTTTTTAAAATAACATTCATTTCCTTATAAAATAGATTTTATAAATCAAAATACTCTTTAATTTTCTCATTTATTTCATTCTTTATTTCGTTGTCTTTTATTTCCCCTACCTTTGGTCCGATAATTCTTGACTGATCAATTGTTCTAATCTGATGAATCATTAAAATACTGTCCTTTGGTAAACCTGTATATTTCTTATCTATCATTAGTTCAGTTGGATATATTTTCTCATATCCATTATACGATGAAAAAGGAATTATAGTGCATATGGGTAAAAATTTGTTAACTGCCTCATTAGAAACAACTAAAACAGGTCTTTTCCCTTTTTGTTCGCTGCCTTGAATTGGATCTAAATTTACGAAAAATATCCCCCATTTATCTACCACTCTTTAGACACCTCAATCTCAATTGAGTCGAAATCTTTTTGGGAATTCATCGTTCTTCTAATAAAATTCTCATCTTTTGAAGCTTCTTCCATTTCTTTCATATATTGTTGCTTTTTTATTTCTTTTAGAAATAATTCAAGTGCCTGATTAAATCCATCAGTTGTTGATGCAATTATTTTTTGTTCAACTAATTCGTTTAACTGTTTTTTATATTCAGATTTTATATTAATTGTCGTTTTAACAACTTGCATTTCCTTTCCTCCCTTTACATTTTTCATTTTATCACATCCTTTCTTCTCTGTCAATATAATTAACCATATATTTATCCATATCATATACCATATTTGATTATTATATTATATGCAGTTTTATATAATTTATTTATTTTCTAAGCTTTCCAAATAACAAATAAAAGGTTATTTATGATTTCATTGATAACATCATAAATAACCTTTTTATATAATTATGCATTTAAGAATCTCACGATGACGCTTACCGGTATCGAGTAACCATAACCGTACTGGGGATTGCCGTACTGATCCTTCAGGCGCAGCGTCGTGATGCCGATGAGTTTTCCGCGCTCATTCAGCAGGGCGCCGCCGCTTGATCCGGCGGCGATGTTTATCTCCGCCTGGATATAGCTGCGCGCTTCGCCGTCGATAACGATGCGCACGCTCGTATTGCTGAGGATACCTTGGGATATGCTTATGCCCTGACTGGCCATGTTGCCGATGGCGTAACAAGTTTCGCCGTTTTCTATCTTTCCTTTTTCCAGCGCGATCGCCTTAAGTTTCGCCCGGTATTCCGCGTCGACAACCCTTAATAACGCCAAATCATTATCCGCATCAGTCCGGATTACTTCCACTTCATGATAGTCCTCTTCCGTGGCCATCCGGACGGAAATCTCTTCGAAGATCACCCGCTCGCCGTCCTCGTTATAAGTTACGACATGGAAGTTGGTGATCAGTTCACCGGCCGCGCTGATGACGACCGCGCTGCCCGCGCTCTCCCGATCGCCAGCGACCGCTCGCACTTCCACGATCCCGTTTACCGACCGCGCAAAAATGCGCTCCGGCGCCTGAAGTCTTTCCCTGATAAGGAAAAACCCAGTGATCGCCAATAAAGCAAGATTCAAAAGGCTCAAAAAAAAGGCGCTCTTTTTCATATGGCTAATGGTCCGTCATGACACTTAACGTCAAAGTGTTGACATCATATATTTCGTTTACGGTAAAATGCAGTATCATTTCCAGATCCTCTGTTTCGTATGTTCCCGCCAGCACCAGTTCTTCCGCGGCGTAGACTTCGAATTCCCGGTCATCCAGAAAATGAAACGCGATCGTCAGGTTGATTTCGCGGTATTTAATTGTTCCGCGCAGGATCTTGGTAAAATCCGATATCGCATCAGGCAGAAGTTGCATCCCGAATTCCCCGTTTACCCACGCGGTATTCGCATAATGCTTCGCGTCAATCTCCTCTGCTCTCAGATCGCGCCGATAAAGAGCAAAGCTTCCGTCATAAGAGTCATCATCCGAATTATTGATGATCATGGTGACCTTGATCCGGTCTTCTTCCTTTTTAAACCCCTCTCCGTATAATGATATTTTAAAAAGTATTAACTCCTTGGTCTTCTCCCCGGAGCGCATACACAGGGCCAGTTTTTGCGCGACATGATCCAAAGTCGCCGTAACGGCGACGGCTTCGCCGTTGATCTCGATTCGGCCGAAGCCGTCGCTTGCGTTATGGCCCTGCATCTGAAATACCAACCGGTTATCTGCCGACGCCCAGGCGGTGTTAGCCTTGCAGATGTTGTTGAAACCGATGCCGACGCAGGATGAAAGAAAGAAGGTAAATATGATGATGCTAAGGATAAGCGTCCGTTTTATCACTGAAAATCATTCACCTCAACCTTTGATGACTAATCCGGAGATAAACAACTTGTTTACATCGGACTGATTGGAAGTTATGATTTTGTAGAATTGTGATTGCGGCGATAAACAGCTGTTTCCGTTATTGTAATCGACGAACTCATTGGTTTGATAATAGCGTTTGACATAGACGGTATGGGCGCCCTGGCTGAAATCAATCAATCCATTTGAGCCGACTCCGTTCCAGAAGGAAATGATTGAGTAACGGTAGCCGGATAAATGATTATTAAACGACGAATAACTAATCGTCGAATAGATATTATTCAGTTTGAATAGTCCCAGCACGTCAGCGATGTCGTGGAGGTCGTCAAAGTAATTGGCGATGAAGACGTTGGCCGTCACCACCGCCGTAAATAGCGCGGCTTCGATGACGGCGGTCGTCGCGGCGACCGCGGCGACGTAATTCAACCCGAGGATGATCTGCATCCACCACGGCTGCTCCGCGATATAATTGGCGACAATCACGGCTGCGACGGCTGGAACCAGGGCGGCGGCGATCGGATAGATGATCAAATCGAAAACGATCATCGCTTCCAGCGCGAGGAGTTGTAAATACTCCTCGGGAACGGGATTGGCGCCGAAAATGCCATATGCCAGGTCGGCGTTGCACAACTGGGTCAGAGCGATCAGCGTCGCAAAATCCGGATTATTTCCGGTATCGCGTAAGAAATTATACATCGCGATGACTCCGCAGCCGGAATCGTAGATTGTCGAAAGGCCGAACTTCCAGTTTTTCCACTTGCTATTGTTCTGGTCGTTGATGAAACCCGTCGGCCGCGTTAATGCCGCATTATGCTTGAAATCGTTCTTGACCATTTCCATTTTCGCGGCGTGCATGATATACTTGATCGGGCCGTCATGCAAAAGGTTAGGCGGGTTTACCAGTTTCTTTGCGTTATCTTTCGCCTCGTCAAGGCCGACGATCGAGTAGCTAACGTTGAGAATCGGGTAGACGACTCCACCCCCGCCGCCACCGCCGTCTTCAAGTTCCATGAGCGCCTTATGGACGAGCATGTTCATGGCGGTCTTTTCGACCGGTTCGTGGATTCCAAGTTCGGAACCCATGAAGGAAAATCCATAAAGATCGAATTCGATGTCTTCATTACCGGCTTCGTCAACTACGACATAACCGAACACCTTTTCCCGCTCGACGGTTTCCCCGAACCGATCCAACAACAGGACATCCATGAAAAGGATGTCGAGTTCTTTAATGTATGTTATCTCGAAATTCAGCGTGTAGTCGGAGAAGTTTGGATCCGACAAATACTCGACTTCATAAAAACTACTGACCGGCTTATTACCCGTATAGAAAATGCTATTGTCCCTAAGGTCCAGTTCGGCATCGTTAAAGGACGCCAGATACTCCAGGCCGTTTTCGCTCTTCAGCAAATCGGCATTGACTTCCCGTTCCACCAGTTGGATTTGTTTTCCCTGGCTCAGGAACATGACGAACACAAACAACAGCACCAAAGCCATCGTGACGATAAAGCTTTTGTGGTTTCCAAGCAGAACCTTTTTCACTCTTTAATCCCCCTTTCGCGTGAAATCTGTTCACAAACCTTGGTTTTGTAAACTGCGCGACGTTGAAAGAGAAAAGTTTTCTCGTTCTGCTTTGTTTATATTAGTTGATTGCTTCCTGACTGCGTTATCGCAGGCGGATATATATATTAAGTCGACTGTATCCCGATGATACTATGGCGTTTATTTCGTACCGTCGGCGAATGGCCAACATCCGCGATAAACAATGATTAAGTCTGCCTCACTTTGTTCACATCGATCATCCCCCCTTATCATATACCGGTTCCATTATATACCTTTTTTTAATTATTGCAAGTTGTTTTTACATATTCTCCCATTTATTCTTGCTTTTCTCTTATGAGCTGGCTGTTTTTTTATCGTAAAATATCGCATTACAACAAACTCGCTTGAATAATGTCATAATGTGTCTTTTCATATTGTCATATTCATACCCATCTGAATTTCATGTTCAAATATCGTCCGAAAATGTAAAAAGGTCACTTATGATCGATGTTCTCATAAGTAACCTTCTTTGCGCGTGCTTCATCAATAATGGCGTTATATGAACTTTCCATACGCCTATGACGTGATTACATATAAAGTCAAAGTGCCGACATCATAGATTTCATTCACGGTAAAGCTTAATATCATTTTAAGCCCTTCCGTTCGGTATGTTCCTGCAAGTACTAATTCTTCATCGACATGGACTTCAAATTGCTGATCATCTAAAAAGCGAAACTGGATTTTCAAATCATGTTCCCCGAATTTGATATTACCGTCGTAAATTTTAGTGAAATCGGTAAGATCGTTATATGTCAGTTTGATGCCGTATTCAGAGTTTTCCCAATCGACCGTCGAATAGTGTTTTGCGTCTATTTCCTCTTCTTCCAAATCACGGCGGTAAATATCGAAACTCTCATTATAAGATTCATCCTCGGAATTATTAGTGATCATCGTGAGCTTAATCCGGTCTTCTTCTGTCTTCCAACCTTGCCGATATACGTTTATTTTAAAGATCATTAGTTCCGTTACTTTATTTCCGCTAGGAATTAATATCACTAATTTATGAGTAATATTATCGAGAATCACGGAAACTTCAACCTTTTCGCCATTAATGTCGATATGACCGGTTCCGTAGCTGGCTTGGAATCCTTGTATCTGAAATTCCAGTCGCTTATCCAGCGAGGACCAAGCCGTATTTTGTTTACATATTTTTTTGTGCCCGTAGCCGATACAGGAAACTAGAAAAAATGAAAACAATATGATGAGGATCGAAAACAATGTTTTTTTCACAGGTATTTTACTGCCCCTTTCTTTTTTTTACCATACCTAATAATAAATTATTTTATAGAAAAATGCAAGTCTATTTACATATTTTCCCATTCTTTTTTTCTTTTATCTTGAGAATCTAGTGGGTCTATATCGTGAAATATCACATAATAACATATAGTTAATAATCATGTCATATTGTATCTTATCATACTAGCTTTATGGTGCATTCATCATCACATACTTATTAATATCTTAACAACATTTTTCCGCACTATTTTCCTTTATTAACTATTATAATAAAAGGCAATGGTAAACATTTTTTGTGTTATTTTCTTGCATATTAAATAATATTGTGTTAGAATAGGAGGTGAAAGAGGTGGAAACAGTGTTTATTAATTTAAAAATAAAAAATTGCTATGTGTTTAATGAACAAGTTGAACTATCCTTAAGAGCCGATATGCGCACAAAAAAATTCCCGGCTAATGTTTTCAACTCAAATAATGTTAATGTTTTGAAAAGCGTGGGTATCTATGGACCCAATAACACTGGGAAAACCTGCATTGTAAAAATCTTTGAAGCAATTAGAAGCATCATTTATAATAATAAGCCTGACCTAATGCCAAACATTTTTAACAATAACAATATTTGCGAAATTGGATTCTCTTTTCTGGATACGGATCGAGTATTCAATTATGAATTTAAATACGATGTAATAAATCATGAATATGTATACGAGAAGTTTTCTGAATTGACTACTGATACATATGGCAACGAAAAGGAACATCTATACTTTGAAAGAGACTTTATCAAGAGTCGTTTTTCGTCCAAAAATCCAGATTTGGAAAAAGTAATCGGTTATGCGGCGAAGGGTAATATTCTTGTTAATGCTTTAGGAAGCGAAAGCTTCTCACTTTTAAAAGAAGTGAATGAAAGACTTAGGAGATTAGCAGACAAAATCGAAATCTTGTACATGACAGATATCGATAGAAGGATGAAAAAAACCATCAACCTTTTGATGGATGAAAATCAAAAGAACGAAATTGTTGAATTCATTCGAAATGCTGATCTGTATTTAGATGATATAAAATATATAATAAGATATCCTTTTGAATTAACTGATGAAAACATTAAAAAAATCCCTAAAGAACTTAGGGGCAGGTTAATTCAGTATCGTGGCACTCTTTACACGATATATAAAGGAAAGCGTGTCCCTAGTGATCTTTTTGACTCTTTGGGTACTAAAAAGATGATTGCTTTGGCCGGTTATTTGGTTGATGCGATCAAAAATAATAAAGTTTTAATTATTGATGAAATCGACAGCAGCATCCATTTTAAACTTACAAGGGCGATTGTAAGTCTTTTCAACAATGTCTTAAATGATCGAGCGCAAATCATCTTCACGACGCATGACATTAACTTAATGGACTTAAAGACTTTATTTAGAAAAGAACAAATATGGTTTACCCATAAGGATCATAACAGAGCATACCTTTATTCCCTTGCCGGGTTTACAGCTGGTAAGGATGGAATACGTGATACCTCCGATATCATTGACAAATATCAGAAAGGGTTGCTCGGGGCATTGCCAGAACCCAAATTGATAGATGCCTTGATAAAAATAATCAAAAAATGAGCAACAAACCCAAAATATTTACCGGGAAAAGGGTATGTATCATATGTGAGGGTCACGAGGAAACTGAATATATAAAAAGAATAAAAGGACTAAATGTTTTTAGCCGTAATTATAATATTCGCGTAATTAACGCAATGTCTATTTCTACAATATTCCCTAAATATCAATATGAGTTTTCCAATAAGACTAACGATATAGTGCTTGTTTTCAGTGATGGCGATAACAACTCAGATGACTATCAGAAATTAAAGAAAGACATTAATGAACATCATGATAATGATGTTGCTTCCGATATCATTTTCTTTGCTAATCCTTGTACTATGCAGATAATTCTCTCGCACTTTGATGCTATCAGATTAAGCTCGCGAAACAAAAAGAAAAACGCGCCGATAATCAAGAGCTTGACAGGCATCGATAATTATCATGCAAACAAGGATCAAATTGATGAGTTGATGAAGAAAATAATACAAAGCAATTATCAAATAATGAAAGCTAATATCAGTACAATCGTTAATGATGATACTGCCACACCAAGCACTAATTTTCTTCGATTAATTGAATATTTAGAGAATGATGATCCATCATGGCTGGACACTATTAACCAGAAAATTTTTCTCGAGAAATAAGTTACTTATGTATTTTACTTATGCAAAAAAGAAGGAATCGTTTAAGATCCCTTCTTTTTAATTATGAATTACTCCTAATAATCACTTTCTCAGATTCTTTTATATAACTTATCCTTGATGATAATCGTAAACACATACGCCGTGACTATAAGGGATATTACTACAGTGATGATCACGGTAATCAGGTGCGGCCAGGAGCCCGTCCCCAAAGTTGGAAGGAGCATACCACCAAAATTGTATATGGTATGAAGGACTATGCAAATCCAGATGTTCCGCGTCCGATACAGGACGATGGCCAGCATTGCGCCGATCAGGAAGGTATAGCCGATCTGCAAGAGGACGGAACCGATTCCCGCCCCGAAAAAGAGGTTGAAAACATGCATCAGGGCGAAAACCACCGCCTGGACGATCACCGCCCATAAGACCGGCTTTTCCCCCTTTTCCGCAAGCAAATAATTGAACACGATGCCGCGGAAGGCAATTTCCTCGGAAAACCCGACCGCAAGACACGATAGCACAAACACCGCCACATATCCGGCCGGATAAACCAGATGCGCATCCTTCAGAATCACGGAGGCGAAGGGGAAGTTGTTCACGACCAATATCAGAAACGGCAACGCAAACGCCAGGTCCTTACCGCGGGGCTTGCGAAAAACTTCGTATTTCAAATCGACAAGGATCACGAGCAGGCAGATCCCGGTCACCGCACGAGTGATGATCGTGATCACCAGATCGTTTAAAACTTCGTCTTTTACCAGTTTGATCGCCGCGAAACGGAAGATGAGTTCCGCGACGATCGCGACGATCAGCGCCGCGAGCAGAATCCGGTCTTTTTTCCTCATTCGTCCGGAAGGCCGATGCCTTCTTTCAACTCCTTCTTCTATCGACTTAAAATAATGCCTTACAGGATCAAAGGCAGGGACGCCGCGCACCCCGGGCATTCCGGCCTGGTGACCAAAACCTTTGCTTCATAATAATCGCGGTCAATGACCTTTCGCCCGCATTCCGGGCAATAAGTGCCCTGGTCGACGCGCGGCAGGTTGCCGATGTAGACATAATTGAGATGACGGCACGCCTCCTTTTGCAGGGCAAGGAGCGTTGTGGCGGGGGTTGGCAACCGGCTGAACTTATAGGCCGGATGGTAGCGGGACAGATGCAGGGGGATGTTTGTGTTGATTGCAGCGAGCCAGGACGCCAGTTTCCCGATCTCTTCGGGCGTATCGTTTTCCTCCGGGATCACCAAGGTCGTGACCTCGACGTGGCATTTGGCGGCCGCGCGCCTGATCGTTTCCAATACGGGTTCCAACCTCGCCCCGCTAAGACGCCGATACGTATCATCGTTGAACGTCTTTAAGTCGATATTCATCGCGTCCACATAAGGCAAAAGCCCCGCAAGCGGTTCGGGATTGATATAACCGTTTGAAACCAGCACCACAGCAATGTTCGGATCCTTCGCCTTGATCAATCTGGCGGTATCATAGATATACTCATACCAGATCAGCGGCTCGTTGTAAGTAAAGGCGATACCGATATTATCCTCAACTTGGGTGATCAGGTCAAGCAACCGTTCCGGCGACAGGTATTCCGTCGGGACGTCTGTTTGCGAGAGGGTATAATTCTGGCAGAACTGGCAGCGCATGTTACAGCCGACGGTACCGACCGAAAGGATAGCCGATCCCGGATGAAAATGATAGAGCGGCTTTTTCTCGATCGGATCGAGGGCGATCGAGGCGACGCGGGAGTAGCTCGTAGCGTAAAGCGCACCGTTGACGTTTTCCCGTACCCGGCACAGTCCTTTCCCGCCAGGCGGAATCACACATCCGTGCGGGCAAAGCAGGCACTTGACCTTACCTTCTTCTTTTGCCTCCCAATACAATGCCTTCTTCATCGCTATTCCCCTTCCCGATAGCGGACAACCTCAAAACGCTCGATCCGGAAATCTTCGTTAGGGGAGATGCCGGCTTTATTTAGGGCGATCTTAAGCTGTTCGGCGACGGTATCGACGCCCTCAAGATCGGGAAGGAGTACGCCGCGCCGAGCGCCCTTGCTTACGATCACACCGTAACGGCGCGGATCGAGGTTGCTTTTTTCCGCCGGTTCCGGATACGACAATACGTCGACGGAAATATCGATTTCCGCCAGTTCCGCTTCCCGTACCGGCGGGAACCGCGGATCACGCAAAGCGGCGGATAGGGTATTTTCGATGATCTCCGCAGCAAGCGACGGTTTCGTCGGCAGGATCGTGCCGATGCATCCCCGCAACGTCCCGTGTTTTTTAAGCGAAACGAAAGCGGCCGCGCGGCGGTCTTTCAGTTCCGTAAAACCTTCTTTAGGCACCGGCATGGTCTTGCGATGCCGGAAATAATACTCGAGACTCATCCGGGCAAGGCGGACGTAATCGTTGCTTTTCACCGCCAGTTTCCTGCGGGCGGTCGTGATCTCTTCCTTCAGTTTATCATACAAGTCTTCAACGTTTCCGGTTCGTTTAAGGCTCACAACGCCGTAACCGACGCCAAACGGCCCCTCGTAGGAAAGGCGCGTCCCGGTAAATTCGCCGCTCAGGCAACCCAGAAGGACATAGAGGGACCTTAATCCGCATTCTCCGGCCTCTTCAACCAGATGCTCATCAAGAGTGAAGATTCCCTTGGCGTCGCCTTTTTCCAGAAGGGAGATCAGGGTTTCATCGAATACCTTGCCGGAGGGCGAGTAGGGATATGGTCCGTCCGGGGTCAGACGATGGGAAAGGTCGCCGCTGGCGATCACGACGGCGCGCCGTCCCAACTCGGTCACAGCTTCCCGGATCTTCTGCCCGAACCGGTACAGTTCGAGGGTGCCGAGGAGTCCGTAGGTGATGTGGACGAGGTCGTAATCCTGGTATGACTTTTCAATGAAGTAAAGCGGCACGAGCGAACCGTGATCGAGTTCGAATTTTCGCCCATAGGCGGATAGATATTCGTGGGAAAGTTTGGCGACGGGAATCCCGGCCGCCTTGGCGCGCACCGCGATTTCCAGTGTCAGTTCGGTATCGATTTTCTTATCGATCTGCACCTGGCGGGCGCGGAAACGAGCCAGGTCGCCCTTGATCCGCTCGCCGTAACTAATCGCGACGGCGTCGCTGAACATCACCCCGTGCGGGGTGATGATGATGATCGTATCCGGCGCAAGTTCCTTTATTTCCCGGCCGACCGCAAGACAGGCTTTCACCGTCGCGCTGATCGGACGGTTATCGCCGACCTCGGGGACGGCGATCGGGGGATGAGGCATCAGGTAATAACCAAGCAAGTCACTCATGGCGCACCTCGTTTATATTTCTTCCCGGTAACTGCGTTTCCGTTCAGCCAGGTCCCGAGTAAAAACGCTTAATCCGAGCCGGGCGGTATACCTCCGCCATAAACCCGGAAGCTGTTTTGACGCCGCCCGCAGGGCCTCTTCCGCCCGGAAGGAATTTATCAGTTCTTCTTCCCGCCGGTGGCACTCCAAAGAAAACGCCATTAATGCTTCCTCGTCGGGATCGGCGGTAAACAGTTCCGCTTCTTCCTCGATGAACTGCGTCTCAAGGCTTCTTAACGCCGTCCGCAGCCGCGCCGCGTCGATCGCCCCGGCATAGACGGCCCGCACCAGGTATTCGCGCTTCAGCCAGTAGCGAAGGCTTGTCTTCGCGTCGGTAAAGACGGGCGGGACGACCTGCGGGAAATAAACGGGTTTGTACGCCGAAAGGCAGGGACTGGAGCAGCCGGTAAGCCAGACGGTCGTCCGGTTGCCGGCGCGCACGACGATCATGCTTCCCGTCGTGTGGTCGCCGAGGAGCGAGGCATGCATGCACACGCTCCGGACACTGCCTTTCCGGAACAGCTTCTTCTCATCTTCCGGGTGGTGATGACGCAGGGTGCGCGTCATCACCTCAAGCGTGAACTTCTTCATATCAAGGTATCCGCACGCATCCTTCTGCCTTTGTTTTGAGCCGGAAAACTTCGTGAAGAGGAAATCGCTCGATTTCATAGCGAACCCCTTGGCAAGTTTCCCATTGGTATCGTATCCAAGGTTCAGGGACAGGCGATTGCTGATGTTGTAACGCCCGTCGACGCGCTTTTCCGCCCAATCGCGGCCGACCGTCTCCAGGACGTAGGCCTCGTTATTGTCGGCGATCAGGTAGGAGTTGTCGTAATAGAAAAGCTTATCAAAGCCGCAGTTTCCGCCCTGGCCGTAAGTCTGGAGGAGGTCCTTGATCACTTCCTTGGCTTCCGCGGCCGAGGCTGCCCGTTCGAGCGTCAGGCGCAACAGATCCATCCCAAGCAGGCGTTCCTTCTTCTTGTCACGGTTCCTGGTGAAGACCGCTTCGTTGCCGATGACGACGCCATGCTCATTGATCCCCATTTCCCCGCCCCACATCCAGCTCGGTTTCACGAGGTACAGGGCGTAGGTCTCTGGGACCTGCTCAACTTCAATGTAGGTGCACTTCAGGGTCTTTTCCTGATGTTTCTGCCGCGGGTAATAAAGGACGAGGTTCGGCTCGTTCGGACTGCGGTCGCTGTTTTTTCCGAAGATATAACCATCGGGAGTTTTACGGTATAATGTATCGCACATATGCGTTCACCTCTTTTTCGCTTCTGTTATTATTATAGCAGGATTTGGACGCGTTAACAAGGTTTTACGCGCCAGGTAATGAAAATATACAAGAAAAATGTAAAGTTTACTTGACATATGCATATAATAATGTTAGAATACCATTGTCGAAACATCATGCGGAGGTCCTTGATGAAAAACATCCTGGAAGAATTGCGAAAGAAAAACGGAATCAGCCAGGAAAGGCTGGCCGCGGCGATGGGCGTATCCCGGCAGACGATCAACGCTCTCGAAAACGGCAAGTACAACCCGTCGATCAAACTCGCCTTTAAACTTGCCCGGTTCTTTGGATTGTCGATCGAGGAAATCTTCGTATACGAGGAGGAAAATAAAAATGAAAACGTTCGGTAAGTCCTACTATGATGCCCTTTTCTATCTCGGCATCGTATTTGGAATCGTGGTCGCCTTCAACCGGCGTTACGACTTCCTGCCCCCGTTCGCGGTCGGGATTCTGGCGGGACTCGCGCTCACCTTCATGCTGGTGGCGGGGTCGCTCCGTTTCAATAAAAGCCGGATGGAACAGGCGGAAACCAACCGGAACGACGAACGCCTGCAACTGATCCGGGGGAAGGCGCACGAGACCGCCTATTACGTCCTGCTCGGCGCCGGCGTGATCGCGATATTCGTCTTCGCCCTGATTGGCGAGCGGTTTATTGACGTCGCGGTGACGATCGCGGCCACGGTGTTCTTCCTGTTCCTTGCAAGCGAGATTGCTTACCGGGTATACGAAAAGCGGATGTGAAGAAAGAACATTTTTGTCAGGATGAAGGCTGATAAAAATGTTTTTTTATTCGCGTATGGCGTTTTTCACAATCGAACTGATTTTCTTCAAAGAAAAAAGTAAACGATCAGGAAGGATAGAATAAAACCGAGGATGTTGATGAGAAGCCCGATCCAGATGACTTTGCCGTATTTTTTAATTCCAACCGCGGAGAGGTAAAAGACGGTGATGTAAATCGTCGAGTCGGTGATGGTATGGATGAAGGTGGTCAACATCCCGGTGAAACTGTCAGGCCCGTATTTCTCATAAACCTCGACCATCATCGCAAGCGACGACGAACCGGAAAACGGCCGTAAAAGCATCTGGACGAAGATGATTGGCGAAACAATTCCGGAAAAGCGGAATCTTTCCAGATCGGAAACGATCCCGCAGTTTTCAATCAAGGCGATCAGGAGGACGAACCCGAGGATGTAGACGTACATGTTGACGACCGTTGTGGCGCCTTCCTTGACCCCTCCCGCAAACGACCCCAGGCAATTGCATTTCTTTAAAAGCCCGTATATGATGACGAAAGCGATGAAGGCCGCGATGAAATAATCACTCATCGTCTTTCACCTTGACGAACCGGCTGATGATGATCGCAACGACGGTCAGGATGAAGGTCGCAGCGATGATGAAGGGGATCAGCTCCATCGTGATCCGCGCCTTGTATATCTCCCGGATCCCAACGATCGTCGCCGGGAAGAGGGTGAAACTCGTGACATTGAGAAGCATGAGCGTGAGCATCGCCCGCGTCGCCCCGTCCTTGCCTTGGTTCTCCTTCCGCATTTCCCTTAGCGCCGCGATCGCCATCGGCGTCGCCCCGGCTCCGAGGCCGAGGAGGTTGGCGGCAATGTTCGCGCAGATGTAACGGTGGGCGGAGCTGTCTTCCGCAAGATCGGGAAAAAGCGCCCTGATGGGCTTGCGAAAAAGGCGGGCGAGGTTGTCGATCATTCCGCTGTCGAGGGCGATCTGAAAGAGACCGTTATAAAAGACGATGATCCCGCCGACCTTGATGACGAGATCGAGCGTCCGGTACGGTACGGCCAGGGCCGCGTCGATCACCTCCCCCGTCCTCCCGGTGAGGACGGCGTAACCGAGGCAAAACAATACGAGGACGGTCCAGATTTTCCCCATCAGTAGTACCTGTGGATCTCGGTCTCGAAGACCTTCGTGCCGTCAAGGAAAAGGACCGCCTTCCCGACGATGCGGCTGCTGCCAGGTGCGCGTAAAAGATAGATCATGAGGACGAGTTTTTCCCCCTCCCGCACTGGGTAACGGACATCCGAAGTAATCATCGGCGTCGCCGGGTAGAGGTAGTCATTCACCTTGATGATCTGGCGTTTGATGACGGTCGCGAGCCGGTAATTGCCGTAGCCGAATTTGAACAGGTTCTGATGTACCTGCCAGTCGTTCCCGCAATCAAAGGTCACGACGATCAGTTCCATGCCGTCACGGTGGGCGCTGGTGACGAGCGTCCGCCGGGCGCTCGTCGTGTAGCCGGTCTTCCCGCCGGTGACGTATTCAAGCGTCTGTACCAGCCGGTGTTTGTTCACAAAATACAGTAACTTTCCTTCCGCGGTCTTCGCCTCGTATTTTTTTGCTCCGGTGATCTTCCGGAATGTCTTGTTTTCTAAGGCATAAGCCATAAGCAAAGCCATGTCGTATGCGGTCGAATAGTTGGCCGAATCCTCGTCAAGTCCGGAGGGATTGGAAAAACTCGACGATTTCATCCCGATTTTTTTCGCCGTCTCGTTCATCAGGTAGATGAAATCGTCGTAATTTTCACCGACGTTGGTGGCGATGAGGTAAGCGGCGTCGTTACCGCTTCTAAGCATCAATCCATACAATAAATCCAGGAGCCGGACACGGTCGCCCCGTTCCAGGTAAAGGCTTGAACCGGTCTGCCGGATCGTCATCTCGTCCACCACGCACCACTTTTCCAGATTGCCGTGTTCGATAGCCACGATTGCCGTCATGATCTTGGCGATCGAAGCGGTCAGATGCCGCGCGTGCTCGTTTTTCCCGTAAAGGACCCGCTTCGAATCCTTCTCCATCAAAACGGCGGCTTCCGCGGCGACGGATATTTCCGCCCGCGCCGCTAGCGTCCCATATCCAAAGAGCGTAAGCAAAACCGCGAGCAATAGTTTTTTCATATCGTATCACCGGATAATTATATGAGGAAGGACGGCCATTTATTTTATCCGCCCGCATGAATAAAAAAATCCGCCTTTCCAGGCGGATTTACTTCATTTTCACGGTGACTTCCATCTCATCGATTGCGATCGTCTTTTCCAGACGCGGCGAAGCGATGTCAGGAAGGACGGTCGAAAGCGTCTCCTCGCCAAGCTGGCTTCCATAAGCCGCCAGGACCTTCCGCATTTCCTCGCTTTCGCAGATGACCGCAAGTTCAATGCGATCCGAAACCTGGAATCCGGCTTCCTTGCGCAGGACCTGGCATTGGCGCAACAGTTCGCGGTAATAGCCTTCGGCGATCAGTTCCGGAGTCAGTTCCGTCGCCAGCGCCACAAGCTTCTCGCCGTCTTCGAACCACGCATAACCCGGTAGATACTCGGCCTCCACCTTCAATACCTCCTTGGGCAGCGCATATTCGTCGAGGGTGACGGTCTCGATTTCGTCGTATTGACGGACGAGTTCCGCCATCGCTTCATGGTCAAGCCCGGCAAGCAGTTCCTTGACGGCGTTGACCTTGTCCTTCAGGACCGGGCCCGCCTTGCGAAAATCAAGGCTCAGATACCGCCGGCGCAGCGCGTCCTTTCCGGTCAGGAAGTTGATCTCCTTGACGTTGATCTCGTTGGCGATCGTTTCAGCGTAGGAGGAAACGAGTTTTTCATCGTAACCGCATAGGTAGAGGGCGGAGAGCGGCTGTTTGATCTTGAGGCTCTTCTCGTTGCGCAGTTTCAGCGCGCCGGTGATCACTTCCCGCGCCACTTCCGTTTCCGCGAGGATCTCCTCGTCGATCGCGCCGGCGACCGGGAAACTCGTCAGATGCACGGAGTGCTCTTCTTTCGGCTCGACGTTCAGGACGAGCGCCTGCCAGATCCACTCGGTCATGAAGGGGATGATCGGGGCCATGACCTGGGTCATCGCCTTGATTGCCCGGTAGAGGACGTGGTAGGCCGCGTATTTATCGTCGTTCATCTCTGATTTCCAGAAACGTTTGCGATTGATGCGGATGTACCAGTTGGAAACGTCATCGACGCATTTCTCGAAGAGTTTGATGATCTCCCAGGGCTCATAGTCTTCGTAGGCGGCCTGGGCCGTCGCGATGAACTTGTTCACTCGGGAAGCAAGCCAGCGGTCAGATTTATCCGTAAGCACCGGCTCATGGTCAAGGACGGGCTTGTCAAGCTGGTAATAAAGGTCGAAGAAAACGACGATGTTCCAGAAGGAAAGGAGCCGCCGTTTCGCATCCTCGCCCAAAGAGAAACCGAACCGGACTTCGCTTGTGGCGGGGGTCGAGACGTAGATGTAGCGGGAGGCGTCGGCGCCGATCTTTTCCGCCGCTTCCTCGAAACGGATCATGACGCCGGTCTTCGAGAACCGGGAACCGTCCTCGGAGACGACGATCCCGTGCGTGCCGACGCGCTCATACGGCGGTTCGCCGGTCAGCACCGTCGACATGAACAGCAGCGAATAAAACCAGAGCCGGACCTGTTCGTGCATTTCGATCACGTATTCGGCCGGGAAATAGGAACGCCAATAATCGCGGTCCTCGAAGTACTTCAAGGTGGAAAACGGCACGATGCCGGCGTCGAGCCAGACGTCGCCGACTTCCGCGATCCGCGTCACTTCGCGCCCGCATTTTTCGCACTTGATCTTGATCTCGTCGATCCACGGACGGTGGAGTTCCTTGATATTGTTCACCAGCGTTGGATCGACGGCTTTTTCCCGCAGTTCTTCTTTACTGCCGATGACGGTCAGATGTCCGCATGAACAGGGATAGAACGGCAGCGGCAGGCCGTAGAATCGTTTCCGGGAAATGTTCCAGTCCGACATGTTGTTGAGCCAGTCTTCCATCCGGCGGCCCTGGTATTCGGGGAACCATTTCACCTTCCGGGCGTTTTCGATCAGCTTCGGCCGGATCTCGTCGACGGCGATCGCCCATTCCTTGCCGAGGCGGAAGAGGATTTCTTTCTTACAGCGCCAGCAGACCGGGTAACTGTGCTTGTGCTTATGGACGAGGAAGAGTTTGCCCTGCTCGCGCAGTTTTTCGAAGACTAGTTCGCTCACTTCCTGGGCGTGCTTGCCGGAAAGGAAACCGAAGTCGTCGTAAAAGTAGCCGTTCTCGTCGATCGGCATGATCACGGCAAGGTTTTCCTTCAGACCGAGGTCATAGTCCTCGGCGCCGCATCCCGGCGCGATATGGACGACGCCCGAGCCTTCGTCGGCGGAAACCTCGTCCCAGAGGACGATTTTGTGTTCAACGTCGCGCTGGCGCGGCAGGTCGGGAAACATCGTCTCATAACGCTTCCCGGCAAGGTCGCCTCCCTTGAACTCGGCGAGGATCTTCCCGCCGTCCTTATGGAATTTATTGAAATACAGTTCCTTGACCATGATGAGCGGTTTTTCCTCGCCCGGCAATTCGACCGAAAGATAGGTCAGGTCGGGCCTGACCGCAAGCGCCGTATTGCTCGAAAGCGTCCAGGGCGTCGTCGTCCAGACGAGGATGTTCGCGTTCTCCCCGACCAGCGGCAGTTTGACGAACACCGCCATGTGCTCAAGTTCCTTGTAGGAACCGGCCATCTCGTGCTCGGACAGGGACGTCCCGCATCGGCCGCACCACGGCAGCGGCCGGTATAATTGCTTCAGCCAGCCGTACTCATGGCATTTCTTCAGCATCGCCCAGATGCTGGTGATATTGCTATCAAGATGGGTGTAGTAGGAATTGTCCCAGTCCATCCACTGGCCGAGCCGCTTGGATTGCTCGGTGATAATCCCGGCGTATTTCTTGACGCGGGCGACGCAGGCTTCGGTGAACTTGTCAAGGCCGAAAGCTTCGATGTCCTTTTTCGAGGTGAAGCCGAGTTCCTTTTCGACCTCGACTTCGACCCACAGGCCCTGGCCGTCGAAGCCGTTGCGATAGTGCGAGGTGTAGCCCTGCATCGCCTTGTACCGCAGGAAGGTGTCCTTCAGGGTCCGGCCCCAGACATGATGCATCCCCATCGGGTTATTGGCGGTAATCGGTCCGTCGAGGAAACGGTACTTCTTCCCGTTTTCGTTCTTCTTCAGCAGGCGCTTGAACGACTGTTTCTCGTCCCATAACTTGAGCATCGCTTTTTCGTTTTCGACGAAATCGTATTCCGGTTTAATCTTAAACATTAAAAAATGACCTCCTTAAATGAAAAAACTTTTCCTATTATAAATAGAAAAAGCCATTAACCACTATTTACAACATACCGTCATATGCGTTCCCGGTAACGGGGGAATACCGTCGACTCTTACTGACTGGTTCGGAGCCGCGACAATAGAATGATCTTCGCGCCAAGCTACCGATACCGGGTTCGCACTTTCCCCGGCTCACTGGGATGCCTCGCATGGCGTTACTCTTTCTATTATGGTCTTTGCTTTGGTAATTACAAATATTTTATGACATTTTGCCCTGGATGTCAACCCTTTTTTGCATTTCGCGCTAGTCCGCCAGGATGTCAAGCTGTTCGCGGTAAACATAGAGGCGGCTGCGGTCGCGGAAGCCCGCGGCCTCGAGGATTCCCATCCCCTCAAGGATCTTGACGTTGCGGGAGAGGATGGGGAAGGATTTGCGTTGGGCGATGCACAGCCTGTTTATGGTCACAACCGGATTAAACGCCATGTACTGGAGCGCCGAAACCAAATTGTTCTTTATCGAGTTGGAATGTGGCGTTTCGAGGACGCGGCGGCGGTTGCGCGTCAGCAGGGCGGCGGTATACTTAAGGACATTGCGCATGTGGTTGCTCGTGGCGATGAGCGCCTTGAGGAAATACTCGACCCAGCCCTGGAAATTGCCGTGACTGCGGACGGCGTTCAAGGACCGGTAATATTCGCCCTCGTTACGCGCAAAATAACGGGACAGATAAAAGCAGTACGATCCGCAGGGATTGAATCGGCGAAGATAAAGCATCACGAACAGGCGGGCCAGGCGATCGTTTCCGTCAAAGAAGGGATGGATCGTCGTGAGCTGGTAGTGGATCAGCGCCGCCTTGACCAGATAATTGGTGTTCGCCGACCGGTTGACGTATTCCTCGAGGGCGTTCATCGCCGCCTCGAGTTCCTCGTCATAGGGCGGATTGAGGCGATTATGGCGGTAATATGAATATATCGTCATCCGCCCGCTCCGGATATGGCCGGGGAGGGCGTTTTTGTCGGGTATGATCCGCCGGTGCAGGGTCTTGATGAACTCGTTGTCGAGCGCGCCGGTCTCACCCGCGCTTGCTCTGACTGCCTCGTAAAACCGGTAGCCGGCGTCGGCAGCGCCGCCGAGTTCCGACTCGTAGATCGCCGCGATCGTCGCGTTGTTTCCGTTCATGACGAGGCTTTCGGACGCTTCCTTTTTCAAACAGTAATCATGGAAATACGCACGCAGGCCGGGTTCGGTTTCCTGGCAGGCGTTGTGCAGACGGTTGATCGCATCGGTCGTCTCCATCAGTAGCGTCAGGACGTCGATGTCGAAAACGATCTTCTTCTCCACTTCCTGAAGCGGCAGCGGCACGAACACGTCATGCAAGAGCTTGCCTTTGCTATTGACCAACATGCGTGGATTGATGTTCATCGCGTATAAACTCCTTCAATTTCGCCTTTTTGCGCGTTTCCGGCTCAACCCCCCCAAAAACCCGTCGATTACCGCGCATACCTTCGCTATCGTGACTGCGAAATCGTCATAGTCGGGCTCGATGAAAACGGCGTCGGTCTGGTTGCGAAACCATGTCAACTGGCGTTTGGCATAGCGACGGGTCTTCTTCTTGATCTCTTCCTTTATTTCTTCCAATCCTGCTTCCCCGGCGAGGTAAGCAGCGATTTCCTTGTATCCGATTTCCTTGATTTTGTTAATCGAAACGTCGCGCCTGATTAGGTTCTGCACTTCCCCGATCCACCCTTGGGTAAACATTTCCTCGACGCGCGCTTCGATACGCGCGTAAAGGACCGCCTTGGGAGCGGACAGGCAAAGGATGAGGGCGCGGTAAAGGAGGTTACGGCCGGCCCGGTTCTCGCTTACCTTTTTCCCGGCCCGCGCCGCTTCGATCGCCCGCAGCACACGGCGCCGATTGTTGGGATGGATCGTCGCAGCCGCCAGGGGATCCTCCTTTACAAGGATTCCATGCAATTCCGCGTTGCCGATCGAATCGAACTGCCGGTCAAACTCCGGATCGCGGCCGGGAATCGAGAGGTCATAATCGCCGAGGGCGGCGTTGATGTACAATCCCGAACCGCCGACCAGGAAAGGCAGGCGGCCGCGGGCGGAAATCTCTTCGAGCAGCGGCCGGACGACTTTCTGGTAATCGCGGATCGAAAACTCTTCGTCGGGACCGATGATGTCGAAAAGGTGGTGCCGGACGGGCGCGTCCCGCCAGGGCGTCTTCGCCGTCCCGATGTCCAGGTCACGGCGGATTTGCGAGGCGTCGGCGTTGATGATCTCGCCGTCGTAGCGGGAGGCAAGCGCGAGCGATAGTGCCGTCTTCCCGGACGCGGTCGGTCCGGCGATCACGACGACCGGGGCCTTTACAGGATCCGCCGGAACCATTTTTCAATTTCCGCGCGCCCGAAACGGACGATCACCGGCCGTCCGTGCGGGCAGGTGTAGGGATTTTCGCAGGTGTTGAGGCGGGAAAGCATGTCCTCGGCTCCTTCCCGGGAAAGCGGCTCGTTGCCTTTGATCGAGCGCTTGCAGGCGAGGGTGACGGCCAGGAAATCGAGAAACTCGTGTTTCCCGGTTCCTTTCCGCTCGACAACGCGGCGAATGATCTCCTCGGCGAATTCACGCTCCCTCCCCTTCGGGATCCAGGCGGGAACGGCGCGGATCGTGAAGGTCCCGCCGCCGAACTCCTCGACCTCAAGGCCGAGGTCCGTTAGCTCCGCGATCCTTTCCGCGACCAACACCGACTCCGCCGGGGTGAAATCAAGTTTGACGGGAATCAGCAGGTCATAGCGGCGGACGTCGGGTTGCTTCAGCTCCGCCAGGAACCGCTCGTAATTTATCCGCTCGAAGGCGGCGTGCTGGTCAATCAGGTAAAAGGCTTCCTCGTTTTGGGCGAGGACGTAAGTCCCGAATAGTTGGCCGACGTAATAGAGTTTCGGCAGCCGATCGCCGGCAAAAAGCAGATCCTCTTCGCCCGCGGTAAAGGAAAACTCCTCCTGCTCCGCCTTGACCGGCGGCGCTTCTTCTTCCTTTGTGGGCTCTTCGGGTTTGAAGATATCGAGGTAGGCGCCCGCGTCGTTATCGGCCGAAAAGTCTTTCTCACTCACGTACTCGTTCATCGAGCGGAAGGCCGGCTGCGACCGGATCGGGATGTCGAGGTCCTTGGCGGGCAGCGCCTGGTCGACGATCAGGTCGATGCGGTTGAGGGTGTTGTCGATCACTTTCGTGATCAGCGCGAGCAGATCCTCCTCGTTCGAGAAGCGGATTTCCGCTTTTTGCGGGTGGATGTTGACATCGATGAGCGCTGGGTCGACCGCGATGTTGATCACGCAGACGGGATAACGGCCGCCGGGAATCCGGCCTTCGTAGGCCTCGTAGACGGCGTTGATGATTTTGTTGTTACGGACGACGCGGCCGTTGACGATGATGGTTATATGAGAACGGGTCGATTTCGTGACCGAGATGTTGCCGATGAAGCCGTTGACGCGGAAGAAACCGTCGCTGTCGGCGATCTCCGTCATGTTCTTGGCCACATCCGTCCCGTAAATATTCTGAATGACCTCGAGCAGCCGCCCGGTGCCGAACGTCTGGATCAGCCGCCGGCCGTTGTTCGTAAGCCGGAAGGCGATGTCGGGCCGGGCAAGGGCGATCTTGTCCATGAATTCAAGGATGTAGCTTAATTCCGTGCTTTGGCTCTGGAGGCCTTGCAGACGGGCGGGGGTGTTGAAAAAGAGGTTCCGAACGGTGATTTCCGTGCCGCGCGGAAAGGCAATCACCGCTTCGCTCACGGGCGTCCCGCCTTTGAAGGACAACATCATGCCCCGGACGCCGTCCGGACTCGTCTTCATGATGAAGTGGCTGACCGCCGCGATCGACGGCAGCGCCTCGCCGCGGAAACCGAGCGTCCGGATCTGGAATAGGTCCTCGCTTCTTTCAATCTTGCTCGTCGCGTGCGGTTCAAGGGCAAGGCGGGCGTCGGCGGCGCTCATCCCGCAACCGTCGTCGGTGACGATGATTTCCTTGAGTCCGGAATCGGTCAGGCTCACATCGATCCGTCGGGCTTCGGCGTCGATCGCGTTTTCGATAAGTTCCTTCACGACCGCGGCCGGGCCGGTCACGACCTCGCCGGCGGCGATGAGGTTGATGACTTTCTGATCAAGTTTGATGACTTTGGCCATATCCACCATCCCTATTTCTTCAAGAGTTTCTGGAGTTTCTCAAGCGCGGCGAGCGCCGCGATCGGACTCATGTTATATAGATCGAGTTGTTTGAGTTCCTCGAGGGCGAGCGTTTCCTTTTCCGTCTTCGAATCGAACAAAAGCGGCGGCTGGTAATTCTGCACCGAAAGGAGGCGCGCGTCCGGTTTCTGCGTCTCAAGTTTATTCAGGATGTCCGTCGCCCGCAAGATCACCGGCAGCGGTAACGAGGCAAGCTTGGCGACGTTGATGCCGTAGCTCTTGTCGGCAGCGCCGGAACAGACTTTGTACAGGAAGACGATGTCCCCGGCAACTTCTTCCGCCGCCACGTGGACGTTCTTCAGGCGGGGGATGCTTTCCGCCAGTGCTGTGAGTTCATGGTAATGGGTGGAGAACAGCGTCTTACAGCCGATATGGGCGTCGATGAACTCGATGATCGCCTGGGCGAGGGCCATCCCGTCGTAGGTGGCGGTGCCGCGGCCGATCTCGTCGAGGATGATCAGGCTGTCCTTCGTGGCCCTGGTCAGGGCCTTGTTTACTTCCGTCATCTCGACCATGAACGTCGACTGACCGCTGATGATGTCGTCGGCGGCGCCGATGCGCGTGAAGATCGCGTCAAACAGCGGTAAGCGCGCCCGGTCGCAGGCGACGAACGAGCCGATCTGCGCCATGATCGCGGCCAGGGCTACCTGGCGCATGTATGTCGATTTTCCGCCCATGTTCGGACCGGTGATGAGGAGGATCCCGTCATCGGGTCCCATCTTCACGTCGTTGGGGATGAAATTCGCGGACGCGAGTTCCATCACCGGGTGGCGGAGGTTTTTGATTTCGATTTCATGGTTATCGGTAAAGCGAGGGCGGACGTAGTTGTTTTCCTTGGCAACGCGGGCGAAAGCGAGGATCATGTCAAGTTCGGCGATGATCCGCGCTAGCCGTTGCAATAACGGCACTTCCTGCTTCGCCTGGTCGCGAACGGCGGTAAAGAGTTCGAGTTCCAGCGCGAGCTCCTTTTCCGCCGCCTGGAGGATCTTCGTCTCCATGTCCTTCAGTTCCGAGGTGATGAAACGCTCGGTGTTGCTCAGGGTCTGTTTACGAATGTACCCGAACTCGTCGCGGACGCGGTCGCTCGCTCCCTTCGAGACCTCGATGTAATAACCGAACACGCGGTTGTATCCAACGCGGAGGGTCTTGATCCCGGTCTTCTCGCGCTCCCGCTGCTCAAGGGCGAGCAGGTAATCCTTGCTATGATCCTGGACGGCGCGCAGCTCGTCCAGTTCGGCGTGATAGCCAGGTTTGATGACGTTCCCGTCGCGGGCATAAAGGGGCGCATCCGGGGAAATCGCGGCCGCGATTACTTCCGCCAGCATCCGGCAGCGGTCGCGCTCGCTTTCGAGGTCGAAATACGGCGCGATCTTCATCTTCGCAAGCAGTTCGCAGATCTTCGGGATCGCGGCAAGCGAACACTCCAGTTGCAGAAGGTCGCGGGGTCCGGCCGTCTCGTAGGATAGGCGTCCGGCGATCCGCTCGAGGTCGTAAACGTCGTCAAGGGTCTTTTTCAGGTCGCTTGCTTCGAGGAACGCCTTCGCGATCCGGTCGATGACGTCGAAGCGGTGCTCGATTTTCTCCTTGTCCAGTAGCGGAAACAATAGCGACTTCTTCAGGTAGCGGCTTCCCATCGCCGTGGAACACTTGTCAAGGACGGAAAGCAGGGTGTTCCGGCGCTCCTGGAAACGCAGCGTCTCGGTCAGTTCAAGATTCCGGCGCGAGGCGAAATCGATCTTCATATAGGCAGAACTGTCGTATCTGACCACCGGCTGGAGATGGACGAGCGTCCGTTTCTGCGTCCGGATGACATAATTTATCAGCCGCCAGAAGGTGCGGGCTTCCCCACCCGCAAGCCCCGTCGCCAGCGCCCGCAAATACGTGACCTCGCCGTCCTGCTCCTCTTCGGAAATGGCGAGGGGATGGACGGACGCCAGCCGGGTAAGCGCCGCGCGGTTGAACCCGGGCGGCACGACGACTTCGCGCGTGTTCAGTTTCAATAATTCCGCGGCCAGCAGTTCTTCCGCAGGCGGGAGCTCCGTCAGGTAATTCTCGCCCGTCGACAAGTCGCAGTAGGCCAGCAGGAACCGCTCCTTCTCCGCGGATACCGCCACGAGGTAATTATTATCGCGGGCGTCCAACATCTCGCCCTCGGTCACCGTTCCCGGGGTGACGACGCGCACCACTTCGCGGCGGACCAGACCCTTGGCAAGCGCCGGGTCCTCGACCTGCTCGACGATCGCGACCTTGTATCCCTTTTCCGTCAGCTTGTCGAGATAAGTCCCGACGCTATGGAAAGGCACGCCGCACATCGGCACCCGTTCCGGGGAACCGGCGTCGCGGCCGGTGAGGACGATGTCGAGTTCCTTCGAGGCCACGATCGCGTCGTTAAAGAACATCTCATAGAAGTCGCCGAGGCGGAAAAAGACGAGCGCATCGGCGTATTCTTCTTTGATCTCGAGATATTGCCTCATCATTGGCGTATACTGGTTCTTCTCAATGTCCTGATACATAATCTTCACCCGCCGCCGGCGTTTTATGCATAGATTCACCTGTGCGGCTGTTCGCGTTATTATAATTATATCACATTTTCGTAAAATGCAAAATAAAAAGTCAAAAGATATCGGTTAGGCAAAAACGCCTGCGGAAAGGCGTTTTCCGGCTCCATGACGAAAAATGACGAATTTTCGTGCTTAAAAGTTTTCCACACTTTTGTTGATAAGTGGGGAAAACTCCGGGAAAATGGCCGTTTCCGGGCCGGTTTTTACAATGAAATGTGGAAAACTTTTAAGCATCGTGTTATAATGATGATAACCCACTATCAAGGAGGGGCTATGAAAACATTGATCGTTTGCGAATCGCATCATCATGGAAACACCATGAAAGTCGCGCTCCGGATGGCGGACGCGCTCTCCGCCGATCTTTCTTCCGCCGCGGATGTGGCGGATGTTTCCGGATATGACCTGATCGGTTTCGGTTCCGGGATTTACTTCAACAAGCATCACGAGGAAATCCTGAACCTCGTGAAAAGGCTCGATCTGTCCGGCAAGCGCGTCTTCGTCTTCTCGACCAGCGGGATGGGCTTTCGGCTGCTCAACCGCGGACTTTTGAAAATGCTTAAGGAAAAAGGGGCCGTCCCCGTCGGCAGTTTCGCCTGCCGCGGTTACGACACCTTTGGTCCGTTGAAGACGATCGGCGGAATCGCCCGCCGGCATCCGAATGAGAACGATTTAAAAAAGGCCGAGGCTTTCGCCCGCGGCCTTGTTGATCAATCATAATTTGATGACCTTCCCGCCGGCCAGACGCGACGCTTCCGCCGCGAAGGCCATGCGATGGCTTTCGATCGAGTAGTTGATGTCGGTGAGACCGGATTGGGGTTCGCCGGAACGGACGTTGCGGGCGAAGTCGAGGAGCATCCGGACGTCGCCGCCGGCGTGGCCGGAAAGGTCGGTTTCCCCGGCCTTGACATCGATCGTCTCCGGTTTTTCGCCATAGATCTTGATGGTGATCCGGCCTTCTTCCAGATCGCCCGCAATTTCGCCTTTGGTCCCGTGCACCTTGACACCGCGGTGGATCTCGTTGGAAAAGGCGGTGACGGTCAGGTTCGCGGTCGCTCCCGAGGCGAAGACCATGCTTACGACCTGGTGGTCTGCGACGTCGTTATCGCTTTTATAGACGCAGCGGCCGTAATTCACCAGTTCGTCGCTTAAAACCTTCCCGACGTCGGGATCAAGCGAGAAAATCATGAACCAGTCGGGATGGGATTTGTAGAATTCGATCGCGTTATACGGACAGGCAATTTCGCATTTATAACAGTAATCGGCGCTCCCTTCGGGGGCGTTTTCTTTCTTAAAATAGAAAAGGTTACCGAACGAGTTGATCGCCGTACATTTTTCCCCGATCAGCCACTGGATGATGTCGAGGTCGTGGCAGGCCTTGGCGAGGATCATCGGCGCCGAAGCGTCGGCGCGCCGCCAGTTGCCGCGGACGTAGCTGTGGGCATAATGGTAATAGCCGATGTGTTCGGTTTGGGAGAGGGTCGCGACCTTGCCGATCCGGCCGGAATCGATGATCTCCTTGACCTTCCGGTAGAAGGGCGTGTAACGGAGGACGTGGCAGACCGCCACTTTCCGGCCGAGGGCGTTCGCCTTGTCCCGGATCGCCAGGCAATGGTCGATTTCGACGGCGATCGGTTTTTCCAGCAGGAGGTCGTAGCCCAGTTCCAGGGCGGTTAACGCCTGCTCGTAGTGGTCGCGGTCCATCGTCGCGATCACGAGGATGTCGGCAATCTTCCCTTTCTTGAACATTTCCTTGTAATCGGTGTAATAGTCTTCTTCCTTGATGTCGAACATTTGCATGATGAATGGTTTCTTGACGGGGTTGATCTCGCAGACCGCCGCCAGTTCCATTTCGTCGGGATGGCTTTTGATGATGTTGGCGTATATGTACCCGCGCTGGCCGAAACCGAGAATCGCTATTCTGATCTTTTCCATTTTCTCTCCTCCTCGTAATTATTATAACATTTATCCGGATTTTTGTTAAGAAAAAAAAGACCGGCGATTAGTCCGGTCTATGCTTGCGCGGGGTTTTGCGTCATAACCTTGTTGAGGGCGATGATGATCGGAGTGCCGATGAGCGCCGCCGTCGCGATTTCCAGTAGCATGTTGTTCACGATCACCAGGAGCAGGAAGGCAAAGAAACCCTCCTCGATGATGTACCTGTGCTCCGCCGCGTAGAAATGGAATCCCGTCTTCGCCACCACAAAGAGGAACGGAACGACGATCATCGTGTGGATGAGCGTCGAAATCACCCCCGCGAGCAGCGCCGCCGGAGCGACTTTGCCGGTGAATTTCCGGAACCACTCATATAGAACGGCAGCGACATACCCGAAAGCCATCCGCGGGAGGATGGCAAGCAGGGGATTGGTAAAAGAAACGTTCTGAGGAATGACCTCGATCAGGCTGCGGATGAACGACCCAAGTCCGAACACGAACCCCAAAAGCAACCCGTACCTTCTTCCCAGGATGACGGCGCCGATGATCACCGGGATATGGATGAACGTCACCTGGACGATGTTCAGGTTGATATATCCGCCCAGCCATGTCAAAATCGCGATGATCGCGGCGAGGGCGGAAGCGTACACCAGTTTGAAGATTTCCTGGTTTCGCAACGTTTTTTTGTTTTGCATAATTCTCTCCTTTTTAGGCCATATAGGTCCCGTAAGTTTTTTAAAGATAAAGCCTTTATCGCGATTAGTATGCTCCTTGCGGTGGCATCTAATCAAAAAGCTCGAATTCGTAGCCGAGGATCCTGACGGTATCGCCGCCAGTGACTCCGGCTTTGCGCAACGCTTCCTCGACTCCGAGGTTCCGGAGCCGGCGGGCAAACACTTTCACGCTTGACTCGTTATTGAAATCGACGGCGTTGAAATACTTTTCAATCACCGGTCCGCTGACGTTATAAACGCCGTCCGCCTCTTTTTCAATCGTAAACGGTTCGGGCGCGGGCGTAAACTGATATTCGACATGCCCGCCCGTGATTTCCACAAATTCCTCCATCTTCACGCTATCGAGCGCAGAGGTGATCTTATACAACAATTCGTCAAGATTGCTTTTGGTATAAGCGCTAATCGCAACGATCGGCACGGCGGTGATCTTTTCTTTCAGTTTCGCAAGTCTTTCCTCCGCCCCCGGTAGGTCCATCTTGTTCGCGGCGATGATCTGCGGGCGGAGCAACAGCGCCGGGTTATGGCTTTCCAGTTCGCGGTTGATGTCGTGGTAGTCCTGAACGGGGTCGCGATCCACGGCGGCGATGTCGATGACATGCACAATCACCCGGGTCCGCTCGATGTGCCGTAAGAACTTGATGCCCAGACCCGCGCCCTGGCTCGCCCCCTTGATCAATCCCGGCAGGTCGGCAACGACGAATGACCTTCCGTCCGCGATCCGCACAACGCCCAGATGGGGCTGCAGGGTGGTGAAGGGATAATCGGCGATTTTCGGACGCGCGGCGCTGATCACGGAAATCAGGGTCGATTTCCCGACGGACGGGAAACCAACAAGCCCAACGTCGGCCAGCACTTTCAGTTCGACGCGCAGCTGGCGTTCTTCGCCTTTCTCGCCGTTTTCAGCGTAATCGGGAGCGGGCGTGCGCCCCGTCGCCAGGGCGGCGTTCCCGCGTCCGCCGCGGCCGCCTTTCGCAACGATCGCTTCCTGGCCGGCGCGCGTGATGTCGGCGATTACCTTCCCGGATTCGTCATAGACGACGGTTCCAAGCGGCACGCGGACGAAAACATCTTCCCCGTCCCGGCCGTAGCAGTTCTTGCTTTGCCCGGGAGCGCCGTTTTCCGCCTTAATCGTCTTCCGGTAATAAAGGTCGACCAGGGTCGGCATCCCCTCGTCGCCGACGAAGACGACGTTACCACCACGACCGCCGTTTCCGCCGGCCGGGCCGCCCTTCGGCACGTATTTTTCCCGACGGTAGGCGACGATCCCACGACCGCCGTCGCCCGCCTTGACTTTGATTTTTACTTCGTCAATAAACATGCGCTCACCAACCGTTCAAGTTAAAAAAAATGCACGGGTGTGCATTTATCTTGTTTCGTATACGGAAACCTGTTTTCTGTTTCTTCCGATATATTCGTATTTCACATATCCAGAAGTCATCGCAAACAAGGTGTCGTCACCGCCGCGGCCGACGTTCTCTCCCGGGTGAATTTTCGTACCCCGTTGACGATAGATGATCGCCCCGGCTTTCGCAAACTGACCGTCAGCAAGCTTCATGCCCAGACGCTTCGCGGCCGAATCGCGGCCGTTCTTCGTCGAACCGGCAGCCTTCTTGGATGCGAAAAACTGAATATTTATCCAAATTTTCTTCATTGCTTTCTACCTCCTATCTAAGATAATCGATTGCGAGGTAATCCCCGTAATCGCAGCTGATTGAGTAGAGTGAGTCGACGAGGTTCTCAAGCACCATGTCGGTGATCTCGTTCGACTCGATGATCTTAAGCGACATCAGCGCTTTTTTCTCGTCGCTTTTAAAACTGTAGCGGGGACAGACCTTTTCGATCATCCCCAGGCTGACGAACATCGCGGTTGAAACCGCGCTGCAGACGATATCCTTGCCGAGTTCGTCGTAACCGGAATGCCCGGATACGGTCACTTCGTTAATTCGGTCCTGATTGTATCGGACTTTGACCAAGATCATGTTTATCCTTCGATCTGCGTGATTTTCAATTTCGTGTAAGGCTGACGATGACCCTGTTTCTTGTGGTAGTTCTTCTTCGGCTTATATTTGAAGACGATGATCTTTTTGTTTTTGCCGTGTTTCTCCACGACGCCGACGACCTTCGCGCCCTTGACATAGGGACTGCCGATCTTATCGCCAATCATCAACACGTTTTCAAATACGACTTCGTCGCCCTCGGCGGCATCCAGCTTCTCGACGTAAACCACGTCGTTCTCGGTAACCCGGTATTGCTTTCCGCCGGTTTCAAAAACAGCGTACACTTGTAAAGCACCTCCTCATGATTAAGACTCGCCATACGGGCGGACAACGTCGCTTAAAGCCCGTTCTGAGCGGTTGTGCTTGTTCACAACAAATATATTATACACTTTTTCATAAAAAAAGTCAAAGATTATTTTTATTATTTTTCACGCGTTTCTTTAGTTTTAAACAAACATTATCAATAAAATCCGTAGCGTATTAATTATATCACAAATGCGCGCACACGCAATCACCTTGCTTTATTTTTATAAATATTTGGATTTTTCTACTTGCATTAATGAGTTTCGTATGATATAATACGGTCGGGAAAGGTAAATTGTGGCAATAGGCGCATACATTATTGACCTTAAACTTCAAGTATGGTGACTATGTTTATCAGTTCTCCATATCAACTTACGATTATATGAGCAATTACGATAAGGAGCGATGCCAAGCGATCACGGAGACGTTTTAAAACATTTCAACCAAGATTAGGCATACGGCCTCAGCCTATGTAATAGCCAAGGGATATTCATTCACTGAATATCCCTTGGTCTTTTTTATTCTGATGTCCGTTCTTCTTTTTCCTTAAGCAAATCACGAATTTCCTTTAGCAAGTCAATTTCCGTCGGATTATTCGCTTTTTCCTCGCGGGCGCGGGCGGCTTCTTCTTCCACCTTCATTTGCCGGAAGGAAGCAAGGTCTTTGGCGCTTTTCGGGTTTAAGCCCTTCGCCAGCATTTCCTTTTTCTCCACTCCTGACGGACGTTTACCTTGTATTTTCTTGAATCCTTCCTTGAACCTGAGCATGACCTTAAGGGCGACGAACACGGAAAAGGCGATGATCAGAAAATCGATGACTGACTGCAGGAACCTGCCGTAGTAAAGCGCGGCTTCGGCGGTGCCGGCCGCTTCGTCGGCCGGGGTGATGACCCATTTCCAGTCGGAAATGTTGATGCCGCCCATCACCAGCCCGATTATCGGCATGATGATGTTTTGAACGAGGCTGGAAACGATGGCGTTAAAGGCGTTGCCGATGACGACGGCGACCGCCAGGTCGAGGATGTTGCCTTTGCTTATGAAGTTCTTAAAGTCGGTAAAGAATTTTTTCATGGCGGCGTGTCCCGTCTATTCCAGATCGAGCTTGTAGCAGCGACGGCGGCGATGCTGCCGGACGTCGAATTCTTTCCACAAGGCCTGGACATTGTGGTTCGTCTCCAGTTCGGGACCGGTCTCGGCGTGGGAAACGCCGTATTTGATCGACGACTTGATGCCCTCGCAAAGCAAAAGGACGTTCACGCCGAGGTTCTGGTATTCCGGCCGGACGGCGATCATCAGCATGTCGAGCACCTTCGGTTTCTTAAGCGCCCGCAGCGCCCGGATGAATCCGAACGGGAACAGGCGGCCGTTTGATTTCTTCGTCGCCGCGTTCAGCGACGGCACCATCAGGCCCAAGCCGATCATTTCGCCTTCCTTGTTGGCAACGACGTACAAAAAGTCGAGATTGACGAATGTCACGAATTGTTTCATCGCCTTCTTGATCTGGCCCTCGTTGAGGGGGACGGTGCCATAAAGCGGGGCGAACGCTTCGTTGATGATCTCGAAACCGGTGCGGACATAGGGGGCCATTTCCTTCCGCTTCTTGAACTTGATGATCTGATAACCGTATCTTTTCATGATGACGTTGGCCATCCGGTTGATCCGCTCGCTGATGGTTTCCGGGCAGAAGATCTGGAACTCGATCCAGTCGACATCCTTGACGAAGCCGAGTTTCTCCAGATGTTCGATGTAATACGGGTGGTTGTAAATGGTGATCGTGTTGCTTTCCTCCTCGAACCCTTCGATCAAAAGACCCTGCTTGTCAAGGTCGGAGAAGCCGATCGGACCAATTATCTGGTTCAGGCCGCGTTCCTTCGCCCAAGCGAAGACCGGCTCAAAAAGCTTTTTCGTGACCTCGAAGTCATCAATGACGTCGAAACGGCAGAAACGCATCTGCTTTCCGTTTATTTTCTTGTTATAGGCGTGATTTATCAGGGCGCATATCCGGCCGACGATCTTACCGTCGCGATACGCGAGGAAAAACCTCGTCTCGCAATACTCATAAGCCGCGTTTGTTTTTGGGTCGAGCATTTCCAGTTCGTCCAGGAATAGGGGCGGAACATAGTACTTGTTATCCCGGTATAATTTGTTAGGGAAATCGATGAATTTTTTCTTATCTCTCTTGCTCGTTATTTCTTTTATGACGATCATTTTTTTCCTCCTTGAATGATATTATACTACTTTTTTTCCCTTTCGTAAACTATTTTATATCACCTAGCGCTGTTCCATTCTTTTTTTGTTATTATCTGTTTCTCCTTCCGCCGTTTCATTCGGAAAAATGATGTCGCGGAGTCCGAAATAAACGCTCGGTAGGATGCCGGAGCTGAGGGCATCGGCCCACGGGTCCGATTGCTGATTACGAAAGCGCTCGGATTTGCTAAGCTGCTCTTGCAATAAGAGGAGGAGGAGGAAAATGATGAAAACATCGCGGAGGTAATCCGGAACCAGCCGGTTTCCCAAGGGCTCCGCGTCGTCTGAGGAAAGGACGCGGGCGATCCCGTAATAGACGCCAGTGGTAAGCAAGGTCAGCGGTAAGAGCGCGATCCTGCTGGAGAAGACGGCGCTTGTGAAACCGGAAGCGATTCCGGCAATGTATTTCTCGTAACCGGAGGCGCGAACGAAAAGATCGGGTTTACCGCGGACGAGGTTGGTCACGAAGTCGGAAAAATACTGGCCGACGAAGCCGGCCGTCGCCGAAGCGGCCCGCGTAACGGCTCTTTGTTTTCTTTCCATGCCGTTTTCCCCCTTGCTTTCCTGGTCTCACCAGTAAATTTTTCCCTATCCGTTTTTCCGTTTTCGTTTTACAAACGCCAGCCGATATGTTATAATGTTTTTAATTATAGTAGAACGATACTTATTCTGGTGAAAATCTGATGAAACAAAAAAATAACGCCCGTCTGGTTCTCCTTATCGCCTTTATCGCGCTGATCGCGCTTTCGTGCGGCTTATTGATCTGGGATTTACGGCCAGCGATCGCTTCCGCCGTCTCCTCCCGCTCATGGGAACCGCTTACCGACAAGTTCGCCAGTTACGGGTTCTGGACGTTTTTCTTTATCGGGCTCGCGAATACGATCCTGGTCGTGCTCGCCGTCCTCCCCGGACAACCGCTCCATATCATCGCCGGCATAACCCTCGGCCCCCTGCTCGGGACGGCGGCATGTCTCGCCGGCGTTCTTCTCGCCAACCTGTTGATATACATCATGGTCAGGAAACTGAAGACCAACCCGCTTTTACCGCAACCTAAGGAGAAAGAGGCGACGCGCATGGTCGCCGCGGCGCCGTCCAACCGGTCCCGGGTGATCATGATCCTCGCCCTATACCTGCTTCCCGTCCTCCCGTTCGGTTTGATCGCGATTACTGCCGCGCGGACGAAGATGAAATTCGGCTCCTACATCGCCACCACGACCCTCGGAACGATTCCGACGATCCTGCTGTCCACGTGGTTCGGCACGCTCATCATCGCCGCCGACTACGTTCTGTTGACGATCGTGTTAGGCGTCGTGCTCGTTTTGGTCATCCTCAGCATGATCTATTATCCGAAAATCATCAAGCGGCTGGAAAAGAAACTCGCGAAGGACATGCACTATTTCCAGAACAACGTGGATCTGCCGAACAAACGGGTTTATTTCCTTGCCTATTTTATCACCAAATACTTCTTCTGCCGCCGTTTCCGGCTCAAGTCCAACGGCAAGCAGTTCCGCGACTATCAGCCGCCATATGTCCTGCTTTTCAACCATCCGTCCTATTTCGACTGGATGTACGCGTTCGTTCCGCTTTACCCGCGGCGCATCAACGCGATCGTGAACTACTATTATTTCTGCAATTACCGGCTCGGCACGCTTTTGAACAAGGTCGGCGCCTTCCCGAAATTCCTCTTCCAGCCGGACATCGGCGTGGTCAAGAACGTCAAACGCATAATCAAGAGGGGCGGAATCGTCGGCATCGCCCCCGAAGGGCGGCTTTCCCCGCATGGACGGATGGAGGCCGTCATTCCGGCAACCGCGAAACTATTGAAAAACCTTGGCGTCCCCGTTCTGATGGCCAAGATCCAAGGCGCCTACCTCAGCTATCCGAAATGGGCGAAGACCTACCGGCGCGGCCGGGTCGAGGTCGAGTACCGCGAGCTTTTCACCTCCGCCGATCTGGAACTACTCCCGGTCGAGGAGATCGAAGCGCGCCTGCAGGAAGCGCTCGCCTACGACGAATACAAGTGGCAGGAAGCAACCGGCATTACCTTCAAGGGCAAGCGTTTCGCCGAAGGGCTTGAGGACATCCTCTACATCTGCCCCAAGTGCCGACGCGAATTCACGCTGACCGCAAAGGGCGACACGCTTACCTGCGGGCATTGTGGGCTGAAAGTAAAACTAGACCACAGTTACCGGTTCATCTCTACCGATAAAATCCCGGCAACGATCGCCGACTGGTTCGACTGGCAGAAGGAATTCGAACGCGAAAAGATCGTAGCCGGCGATTATCAACTCGAAACCGCCGTAACTTTGAAACTTCCCGACCCGGAAGGAAGGGGGATGATGGCCGCCGGCCGGGGAATCACGATCCTGAACCGGGACGGACTCACCTACCGGGGAATGGTCTACGGCGAGAAACAGGAATTCGTCTTCAAAATCCAGAACATACCGGCGATACCCTTCGGCGTCCGCGAGGACTTCGAGGTCTGCCACGGCAATACCCTCTATTATTTTATTCCCGACGACATCCGGTTGTGCGTCAAGTGGTCGGTGGTCGGCGAACAGTTTTATTACCAATACTTAAAGGAGAACGGGAATGAACAAAGACCAAATAATCAGGATCAATAAGCGCTCGTTTCTGACCGTCTGCGCCGTCCTGCTTGCATTGATCCTGTTCGCTTATATCCTGACCTTCCTGCTTCCAAAGGGTTATTACCCGGTCGACGCCGACGGCAACATCCTCAGCGATCAGTACACCCCGATGCCGGGCAGAGGTTATGGCATTCTGAACCTTCTGACCGCGCCCTTCCGGCTCTTCACTTCCGAGGACGGGTTGACCGTGATCGTGATTGCGATCTTCCTCCTCACCGTCGCCGGCGCCTTCAACGTCATGGATAAGACCAAGGGCGTGAGTTCGATCATCGGCTACCTGATCGAGAAATACCGGAACAAAAAATACCTGTTGATGTATCTGATCATCCTGCTCTTCATGCTCTTCGGCGCCCTCTTCGGGATCTTCGAAGAATCGGTGACGCTTTTGCCGATAATTATCATGCTTTCGCTATCGCTCGGATGGGATACCTTCACCGGCCTGGGAATGTGCCTGTTGGCTGCCGGCTTCGGCTTCTCGACGGCGCTCACCAACCCCTTCTCCGTCGGTCTTGCTTCCGAGAAGATGGGTGTCAACATGCTTTCCGGCATTGGCTACCGGATCGTGATCTTTATCTTGATTTACGCGCTGTTGTGCTTCTATCTGCGCAGCCATGTGAAAAAGATTGAGGCGAACCCGGAATCCTCCCCCACGTACGCGGAGGATAAGGAAAAGCGGGCGCATCTCGGCGAGATCAGCTTCAACTCGATCGACCGACGCGTGCTCCGCGTCTACACCGGCTTCTTCATCGCGATCGTTTTGATCATCATCGCCTCGGCGCTGATCCCGACGCTCAGCGTTTATTCGATACCCGTGCTCGCAGCCGCCTTTTTGATCGGGGCCTTCGTCTGCGGATTGCTCGTCGGCCGCCGCTTCGGGGAAATCGGGAAGATCTTTTTATCTGGCGTCATCGGCGTCCTGCCGGCGGTGCTGATGATCGTTCTGGCGGGAACGATCAAGTTCATACTTGATGATGCGCACATTCTCGCGACAGTGATTGAAAAGATATCGGCGCTGTTCACCGGCACCTCGCCCATCGTCGGCATCCTCTTCATCTACCTCGTCATCCTCATCGTCGAATTCTTCATCGGCTCAGCAACCGCCAAGGTCGTCCTCATCATCCCGATCATCAAGATCCTCGTCGCGAAACTGGCGATCTCGCCCAACATCGCGATCCTGGCCTTCATCTTCGGCGATGGTTATAATGACCTAATCTATCCGACCAACCCGGTGCTGCTGATCGCCCTCGGGATTGCCGGTTTCAGCTATGGAAAGTGGGCAAAAAAGACCGCGGGATTGCAGATCCTCGTTCTGATCATCACGGCGCTCTTTTTGGTCATCGGATACTACCTTGGTTATTGAAAGGGTTTTCAAACGCCCTTTTTCTTTTTATAGCCTTAATGTAAGCGTTTTATGTGTAAAATGGCTTGATTTTTGGAGAAAGAAAGTATATAATCTTTACAACTTAGCCGCTGACGGTTAAGCCAACACATCAGTATCTCTCTTCTATCTTTTCTGTTTATCGCTCTTTCCGGTACCACCACCGCCGGGTCGAGGCCAGGAAAACCTCTTGAATGCAATTACCGACGCTATCCGCCGGTCATCTCTTCCGAATTTGCATTTGTCTTATTCTTCCTATTATCATTTCGGTTTACGACCTCTATCGTTAACGCTCCTTTTCTCAAGCGCGCCTCTGGCGCAACTTCCTTATTGCCATCCGGCCTACCGGCCGGGGATGGCGCCGAAACAGCGCGATAAACAAAAAAACAAGCGTGCCGCTGGCGCGCTTGTTTTTTTTATTTATATGTCGTATTTGCTTAAGATCTGCGCCGGCGGCTTCCGTAACAACAACATGACCGGAAGCATGCCGGTGATGATGTTGATCGCGAAGATAAAGGCCAGGCTGATCGGTGGAATGTACCACGGGAAGTACACGAGCTCAAACGAGGTCAGGTTGTTGAGCTCGTTCACGAAATAGGTCGCGATAAAGACGCCGATCAAGGCGGTGATCGCGGTCAGAACAATGATTTCCGCGAAGAATAGCCGGTAGATGTTCGTTTTCCGGATGCCGAGGGCGCGATAAACGCCGACTTCGTAAACGCGACGGATCAGGCTCGCGCGCATCAGGAAATAAATGAACAACAGCGACGCCAAGAGGATCATAATCGCGAAGGCGTAACGGCTGAAGGAAAAATTGTAGGCGAAATATTCCCGGCGCAACACCTTGTAAAGGTCCTTACCGGAAAGACCGAGTTCCTCGAGTTTGAGGATGGTGGCGTCCTTGTCTTCGCTATAGACGCACGGGTGATAGCCCTTGATTCCCTTGGCTTGCTCAAGGCGGTAATATAGCACGTCCTCGAGATTTTCGCTTCGCATAATGACCTCGTACTGAGTCCGATCCTTGTGATAACCGACGATCCGGTACTCCTTGTCGAGAGTAACGGTTGTTACGGCGGCCTGCTCAAGGACCATCAGTTCCTGGTAATAGTTTTCGGAAACGATGACCTCGTCGGGCGCGAGCGCAGCCGGATCAAACGATATCGCGACGGCGTCTACTTCTCCCCATTCGGAAAGGTCGTAGTACTCTGTGAGTTTCACGTTTTCGGCCGCCCAGACTAAAGCCGACTGATAGTAGACGTTGTTGATCATCATTTCGCGGTAATCGGTCACATTCAGGTAGGCGTTGGGATTGCCGGTGTTGACGATGCCGACGATCTTGCCTTCGATGGCCCATAGGGTGGAGTACGGCTGCCCAAGGAGTTGTTCGGGATAACGGCCCCCGTTCTGCTTGAAAGATCGCGAATCAAGGATGATGTCGACCAGGTATTGGTCGATCACGGCTTCGTAAGGCGCTTCCGGCAGGCGGCCGGCTACCAGTTTATCCTCCATGTCGTATATGTCGAGCGGGAGGATGGAATGACTGGGCAGGTTCACCCGTCCGTTGTATTGCTGGAACCAGTTGAGATCAATATTGGTCATGTAGATGGTCCGGCTCGGACCAAGCAGGAAATCAACCCCTAATTCGTCCGCGAGCTCATGGAAATCAGCAACCTTGAAATCCTTGGTTCCGATGATCTCGACGAGGTTGCGGTTATCTTCGAGGAAGTCCTCCTCCTTCACTCGCAGCGAGGAAAAGAACGTGATCATGGCATATACGACCATGATCGCCGCGAACACCAACACGACGAGGAAGAAACGCTGACCGCGCCGCAGGCGGCCAAGTTCGCGCAGCGCCATCCTGAAGGTGTCACGGTATTTGATCGCCGGGCGTCGGGGTTTACCGCCTTCCAGTTTCGGCATCTCGTAATTGAAATCGTAGAAGTCTTCCTGTTTGATTACCGGCCGCTCAGTCGCAAGAATCTTCGTCTCGCTATGGTCATCGACGACTTTGATCTCGACTTTCTCGGCGGCTTCACCCTGGATGTAATAGGCGCCGTTATGATAAATCAGGTTCAGTTTCAGTGGAGCGGGACGCTCCTTGTAATAATAATTCACAGAAATGCTGTCAGCGCTGATCTCCGCGCGCATAAACTCGGGAAGGTAGATGTTACGATCGTCGCGGGATTCGAATTCGCCGCCTTTGGCGGCGTTTTCCCGAATCTCGGTGATCTTCCCATCCCGCAGTTCGATGATCACATCGCCATAAAACTCAGCCAGCCGCCGCTCGTGGGTGACGAGGATCACGAGGCATTCGGCCGAGATCTTTTTGATGATGTTCATGATCTGCATCTTGTTCTTCTCGTCGAGGTTCCCGGTCGGTTCGTCCGCGAGTACGACGTCCGAACTTTTGACGAGGGCGCGGGCGATCGCGACGCGCTGTTGCTGGCCGCCGGACAGCTGATAGGGCTTCCGTTTCCGGTATTTGAACATCCCGACTGCGGTCAGAGCGTATTCAATGCGACGGTCGATCTCCTCACGCTTGAGGTTGAAGATTTTCAGCATGAACTCGAGGTTCTGATAGACGGTCAGGTCGGGAAGGAGGTAGTAGTTCTGGAACACATAGCCGAAATGGCGGCTGCGGATCAAATCCCACTGCTTCGCCTGGTAATGGGGAATGACGGTATCCTTGAAGGCGACCGTTCCCCGGTTCGGCTTGTCAAGGCCGCCGACGATGTTTAGAAGCGTCGTCTTCCCGCAGCCCGACGGGCCCAACAGGCAGACGAGCCCGGTTGCGGGGAATTCGTAATTGATGTCGTTGACGGCGTGGATCTCATTGTTCTGGCCTTTGTGATAGTATTTATGGAGACCGGTTACTTTGATCATGCTATTCATCCCCTTTCAGTTCGGTAAACAGGTTGCGTTTGGCAATATATCTGTTGAAGCGGTAGGCAAGCAGTGACACCATGCCGAGATCGATCAGGATAAGGATCAGATAATCGCGGAAAGAAAGGTTCGTGAAGAACATAGCCAGTTTCTCGCTTACCAAAGGTATGATCAGCGCAGCGAGGGCCAACAGGACATAGGAAAACACCAACGCCACCAACAATTCAAGCAAGATTAGCACGTCGATTTGCCGGCGGGGCAGGCCGAGGATCCGGAAAACGGCATAATCGCGTTTCTTGCTTAGGAAAACGGCGCGGATGATGATGTAGGAAAGCAGAAACACTACCGTCAGGATGACCGCGATCCCGATAAATGCAAAGATCATCGCCGGAATCGATAACAATTCCCGGTAATCGTAAGGATTTGTCTGCGCGGGGGAAACCGCGTAGTAGCCAAGGTCGTAAAGCCGGTCGATAACGGCGTTCGCCTTGTCGGGATCCGTGACGTTGACAGTGTACTGGTATTGCGGGACGCGCAGTTCTTCGAAAAACTCCGGACTGATGTAGATCACGTCCGCTTGGCCCCCCGGATTCGATTTCAGATCCAACGTTTTTCCGTTGATAATAAGTTTCGTTCCGGCGGGGAAAGTTTCTTTGGTCGACGCCTCGTATCCAGTCAGCGTCTCATCCACGACCAGCGCGTATTTACCGAAAAATACGAAGCTTTCATCGCCTGTCTGGAACTTGATCTCGTAGCCGGCGGCCGCAATCTTCAACGGCTCGTTCAGGCGCGCTCTGTCAGCGTCGCTGATCCGAAAATTGACGATCGGGCTCGTCGAGACATAAATCCCCACGATCGTATATGTTTCAACAATATTATAATCGATGTTGTTAACGCGGGCGGTGACGGTCTGCCCGAGAAAAGCAGGGATGATTTTTTCGATCTCGTCCTTGTCGAGGTAAAGGGAGATGAGCAATTCGCCGGGATTTTCCGGCAGGCGGCCGTGCAGGCGGTCACCCCGGTAAGTGGCGATGAAGTTCATATACCCTTCGATCGATTCGGGAACGCCGTCAAGCGTATAGTGAACGGTCAGCGACTGATCGACGACGATGTCTTCTTCGATGATCGAGGCGACGCCGGAAACTCCCGCGATCTTGTCTTTGTCGGCGGGGGTGAGCGGTGCCCTGTCCTTTCGAACGACGATGAGCCGCTCCGGATAGTCATTCAGGCCCATGGGAATCATGATGACATCGTTGTAATCAACCTCGATCATGGTCAGCGTGTATCCGCCGAACGCGATGAAAGTGAAAAAGACCATTGCGGCGACGACGAGAAACAGGAACAGCGACTTCTTCGGTTGGCCGATTATCCCCATCAGAGACAACGAAAGCGCCTGGCGGGCGGGGGATATCCGCTTCTCCTCCCGTTCGGGCGGGACCGGCAGTTCCCGTTTCGTGATATGCACGTCTTCCACGACCTCGCCGTCGAATAGCCGGATCTTCCGGGTGGCGTAGGGAGCGGCGGACTCGTAATTATGGGTCACGACGACGACGAGCCGATCCGCGGAGATCTCGTGCAGCAGGGCGAAGATCTCGTCGCCGCTTTTGGAATCGAGGTTTCCGGTCGGTTCGTCCGCCACGATGATCGGGGTATCCTTGGCGAGGGCGCGGGCGATTGCCAACCGTTGCTTCTGGCCGCCGGAAAGCTTGGCGGCGCGATGATGGATATGGCTTTCCAGCCCGACGCGACGGATGATGTCCAGAGCGCGGCGACGGCGCGTCTTCCGGTCAAGACCCTGGATCACGAGCGCCGCCTCGACGTTGCGCAGCACGCTGAAACTGTCGATCAGGTTATAGTTCTGGAAGATGAAGCCAATCTTGTCCCGGCGGTACGTCTCCCAGTCGCGGGCGTCGTAATAGGATGTCTCCTTCCCCGCCACGTACATCTCGCCGTCCTCGTAGCTGTCGCTGCCGCTGATGACGTTTAAAAGCGTCGTCTTCCCGCTTCCCGATTCACCGGTAATGACGACGAACTCGCCAATATGGAAATGCAGATTGATGTTGCGTAAACCAAGCGTAACTATCCCCTCGTTATGATAGTACTTTGAAACATTCTCCAACCTAATCATACATAAAAAAACCCTTTCCTTATGTTGTTTTTTATTGCCAAAATCACCATTATTTTACCATTAACCTTCGCCATTGTAAATAAAAAAAGCGCCTTGGCGCTCATTTGAACAGTGAAAGCAGGTAATCCCGCAGGGGATTTTCATAATAAAGGTAGCGGCCGGGACTGAAAGTCCCGCGGGCAAGGTCGTTTGCGATGAAATTCCCGACCGCCGGAAAAAACATCGAAACGATTCCCAGAATCATAAGCAAAAGGGTAAGCAGGATCACGACCCGGGCGAGGGAAAAGACCGCGCCGCCCAAAGTATCAAGCCAGCCCAAGCCTCCGGCGGACATCGCCCCCGCAAGCAACCGGAACACGAGCCGGATCGCTAACATGAAAACCACGAACAGACATAAAAACCCGGCCGCCCTGATCACCGCGTCCGCCGCCGCCCCCGCAAGCGTCTCAGCCATCGTTGCTTCCAGCGAAACGGCCGGATCAAAGCGACTGAAAAGCCGCGCAAGAAACGCCGGCAGGCCCGCTTCGCTCAGCGTCGTCGTAAGATCTCCGCTTCCAGCAAACGGGGCAGATAGCGCCGGAAATCGCGTTGAAAGTAGCGTTTCCGCCTTTGTTGCGATCAGCGGATGCAACGCCGTGCCCGTAAGCACGCCCGCAAGCGGTCCGATATAAAGCGAACTCAACGCCACCGCCGCCACGATACGCATGCATCCCGGTATTTGCTTGACCAGCCCCGTCGTAAGGCCTTTCGCAATGCTCCAGGCGCCGATCACGATGATCATAAAATCAATAATTCCCATTATTCCACCTCCGTTCGGCGCTGTCATTAATATCATGAACCGCCGGAACGAAATTATCATGAAGCGGGGATGGAAATAATGGGAATTCTTTTGTCAGCCGAAAATCTTATCAAACGAGAACGTGCCTTTGAACATTTCGATCAACGGATTGCTCTCGTAGAAGTATTTCCCAATCCCGAAGCCGTCCGATCCGAGATTCAAATCAGCCGCGACGAAATCGTTCAAGGCCGGGATGATGCCGCTTAAGGCTGAGATCAAAAGCATGATGATGCTTACGAAGATGTAGGCCTTCACCAGTCCCAGACCAGCGCCGAGGATCCGGTTGACGGTGCCGAGGACGCCCTTATTGAAGAGCTTGCCGATGAGGGAGATGATGATCTTGAAGACGATCATAAAGAACAGGATGATGATTATGACCGCCAGCATGGTGACGATGATGTTCGAAAACGCCGGCGCCAGCACTTCCGCGAGCGTCAGGTCGGCCGGGGCGTCGGAAATGTTGATCCCGTCGCTGATGAGCGAGGCGATGAATTTCGGCAATCCCAGTTCGCTGATCGCATTCGTCAATTGCTCCTTATAACCGGTGTAGTCGAACGGCTGGTTGAAAGCGGCGCCCTTGGCGGCGATCCAGGCCGCGACCTTGCCATTGATGCTGATGTATATGGAAGTCTTCATCAGCAACCCGGCGACCGGCTTGGTTAGCAGGAACGGCGCGACCAGGGAGAGAAGCCAGTTCGCCGTCGAAAGGATACCCTTGACGAAGCCCTTGATAAAGCCAAACAACATGAAAAGTAAAGCCAGGGCGATGATGGCCAAATCAATTTTTCCCATAACTGCTCCTTACCTATTTTTTATTTTTAGTAATGGATATGATATAACGGACAAGGTATTTGTCGAAAAGGTTGGGTTTTTCCGGCATCCGGCTATGGATGACCAACAGGTAGATAAGATAACCGGCAACGCCGTAAAAGAGGACGCCAACGATGATGAAGGCGATGTCGACCAGGACCTCGACGGACAAAAGCAGGATCACGCCGAGGATGTATTTCCAGAAATTCTTGCGCAGATAGGCCTTCTTATCGGGTTTGACGAACAACGCCACCGTCGGCGTCACGATGAAGATCAGGAAGATGACGATCCGGACCATCACCGCGGGGTAGATCACGGTCAATACCGCCAGTCCCAGCAGCGCCCCGGAGGCAATAAACGCGACTACGCGCGCGCTTTTCGGGCCAGGCAAAGCATACGCCCGCAGGGCGAGCAGGAAGATATAGACCGCGGCGCCCGCCAGATAAACGCCAAGCAGGATGGAAAACACCAAGATGAAATCGATGCCGGGCAGGACGATGAAAAACGTCCCCAGCGCCAGCAGCGCCGCGATCATGATCAGGACAATATAATTCTTTTTAAGATATTTCCACATGTGATTCCTCCTGACGATCTAAATCAAAATATGTCCATTTGTTCTTTCTTCTCATTCTCCGCCTGTTCAAGGACGGCGTAGATATCGTATTTGCGCGACCGTTCCAGAAACGTCAGGTTAAGATACAGATATGGACAGAAGGTCGCGGAAAGGACGACCTGGAACAGGCTGCTGATGCCGTAGAGGATGAGGACGGCGATGTTGGCGCCTAGGATGATCAGGAAGAGTATGAGGGTCTTCACAAAAACGGCGCGATCGATTTTCAGATAGGCAAAGACGAACACGAACAACGTGACGGCGCAGGAAACCGCCGATACCCGCGCAAGGAAGTTATGGGTCTTCGCGGCGAGCGGATACATCGTCGGGGCAAACGGCAGGAATACCGTCAGCAGGATCGAAAGGCAGCTGAGGGCGAGGTTGATCTGGAAAAACACGCTTTTCGACTTCGTCAACCGGTAAAGGTAACTCAGGAAGAAAAAATAATAAAGTGAAAGCATGATGCCCCAGAAGATCAACGACTCGATCGCGCGATAACGGGAACCGATCTGCGAGAAAGTGACGATGATCAGGTCGCCGCCCGGACCGTTCAGGGCGAAAAGGTAACTGTAAACGGGAATGATGATGAACCCGAACAGTCCGAAAAACACTTTTTTATATAGATGTTTTCGTCGATAATCCATCCTCATCCTCCTTTTTAATCTCACCGGCGCGGCGCACCAGTTCCTCCCGGTGATTGGGGAGAATCCCGCGGGCGACCTCGCCAAGGAGGCGCTCAAGCGTCTGCCGGACGCGCATCCCTTCCGGAAAACCCAGGGCAAGTAAATCGCGGCCGCCGATCTTAAGATCCCGGAGGCGGAAACACCGGCTTTCCCACAGACGCTTAAGTTCTTCCCGCATTTTTGGATCGTCCGTGCTTGGGTCGAAAGCCGCCTGCAGTGTAAGCAGGTCGAGCAGGTCCGCGCAATCATGTTTTAGCAAAAGCGCGACGAGTTCTTCTTCCCGCGCCCTGATCGGCATTGTGAAATGTTCAACCAAAAACGTCGTTTTCCTGATCTGGGCAAGGCTGTACTTCAGCCGTCTTAAGACCGCATCGGCCTTCGGAGCAATCGGAATGAAAAACGCCGCCAGTCGGAGCGGAAAAGCCTCGAGGTTGTCAAGCGCCAGAAGCGCCGGCTCCGGGTCGACGCCTTCATACTCGGGAATAAAGACGCGGATGATGGGGAAAAACTCCCTGATGACGGTCGCGGCGCCGGGGAAGGAAAGGAGCTTGCTGAATTCGGCGTTGATGCGCTCGGCGGACACTTTCGCGATCAGGCCGGCATGGGCGCGCGCAGCGGCGGCGGTTCCGGATTCGATTTCGAAACCCAACTCCGCCGCAAACCTCAACGCCCGCAAAATCCTCAATGGATCCTCGGTGAACCGTTCCGTTGGGTTGCCGATCGCCCGAATGATCCCGGTTTTAAGGTCGTCGATCCCACCGACCTTGTCGATAATTTCCTTGTTATAAGCGAGGGCATTGATCGTGAAATCGCGACGCTTTAAGTCGGTCTCGAGGTCGCGGACGAACATTACCGTTTTTGGATGCCGGAAGTCCTCGTAATCCGCCTCGCACCGGTAGGTCGTGATTTCCAAAGGCTTGCGCTTATCGCGGCCGATGATCACGCTCACCGTCCCGTGTTTGATGCCGGTGTCGAAGACCGGATATCCCGCAAAAACCTCCTTCACCTCTTCGGGCAGGGCGTTCGTTGAGACATCGTAGTCGTTCGGCTTCTTATTCAGGAGGGAATCGCGGACGGCGCCGCCGACCACGTACGCTTCGTAGCCTTTGCTTTCCAGTTTTTCCAACGCTTTTCGCACGTAGGACGGCAGTTTCATAATCCTCACCCGCTCTGTTGACTTATATTTTATCATATTTCTTCGCGCTTTTAAATAAATATATGCAAAATCATCAAACTCCCGTCACCGTTTTCACAGCATTATCGTAAATTTTTGGATTGCCGGGGAAGGCCGTTTATGGTATAATAATTAAGTGGATTTTTCCCACCCGGCGCATGCGGTCAGAACGCAGGCATCAATACGCAAAATAAAAGCCATAATAACGGTGACGGCCATGAAAAAAACAACGGAATTCATCAAAAACCTCATCAAACGCCGCGACCGGGCACTCGTCCGGAAAACCGGGCATCTGCATCCCTACGACTTCGCGCGCGTTTTTCCCGGACTTCAGGAGGCGGAACGCCGATACCTGTATGAGAATTTACCGCCGAAACGGCTGGCGGAGATTTTCTCATACCTGGAGACCGACGACACAATCGCCTTCCTTAAGGAGATCGGCATAGACGGAAGCATTCCGATCCTCGAGCAGATGGCCAGCGACGACGTCACCGACATCCTGAACGAAATCGATGATGACGATTTCCGCGCCATCCTCGGCCGATTCAGCATGGACGCGCAGGAGGAACTTGCCTATCTGCGCGAATACGACGAGGACCAGGTCGGCGCCGTCATGACCACGAATTACATCGCCGTCGAAGCCGACCTCGACGTCAAGGAAGCGATGCGGACGCTGGTGCGCGAAGCCGCCGAAAGCGAATCAATCGACCCGATCTATGTGACCGTGGGCGGGAAACTGGACGCGGTAATCAAACTCACCGACCTGATCATCGCCCGCAGCCCGCAGAAGATCGGGGCAATCGCGGACAAGATGGTGGTTTCGATCGACGTCCGGGACAAGGCTGCCGACGCGGCCGCGAAAATGAACAATTACGGGCTATCCGTCCTGCCGGTCGTCGACGACGGTGAACTCGTCGGGATCGTGACCATCGACGACGCCATGGACGTCGTCGAGCGCGAGGAAACGGAAACCTACGGTCAATTGGCCGCGGTCACGATCGATGAGGACGCCACGTTCAAGGTCCTGCTCCGCCGGGTTCCCTGGCTTCTGACGCTTTTGGCGCTGGGGTTTATGCTTTCCGGCCTGATCAGCGCCTTCGAGGACGTCATCCGCCAAGTTACGGCCCTCGTCTTCTTCCAGACGATGGTCCTCGGCATGGTCGGTAACGTCAGCACCCAATCGCTCGCCGTCTCGATCCGCCACCTCGTCCGTAACGACCTCAACACCCCCAGGAAAACCGCCCGCCACCTGTTCAAGGAACTGCGGGTGGCGCTCGTAAATGCGGTGATTTGCGCCGTATTTGCGTTCGCGGTCAGTTTTGCGGTACTGGCGATAAAGAAAACCGCGGACAAAGAAATGATCGCCCTCGTCGTGGCGCTATCGATCATGGTCGCGCTCATCATCGGCGGAATGTTCGGCGCGGTCGCCCCGATCATCTTTTCCAAACTAAAAATCGACCCGACGCTTGCCTCGGGGCCCCTGATCATCACCCTTAACGACCTCATCACCGTCGTGATCTACTTCGGCCTCGCAAGCGTCCTGCTCGGTTTGATATAGGGGGCTGCCATGAACGACATCACGAAAACCATCCGCGCAATGTGGGAAGAAAATGCTTCCTTGCAGGACATCCGCGCTTATTTGCTTCAGTTCCATCCCTATGAGATCGCCGCCGCGATCGCAGAATTGCCGGAGGAATTGCGCGACGAACTCTACGGTGTTTTCACGAGCAAGGAGATCGCGGAAATCGTCGCCTATGTCGAACCGGAACAGGCCGCTGATTTTCTCGAGGACGTCGCCAACCGTCAGGTCGCCGGCGTCATCAAGGAAATGTCCGCCGACGACGCCACCGACATCCTTGAACACTTCGAAGATGACAAGCGCCAGGCCGTCATCAACCTCCTCGACCGGGAAACCCGGGACGATATCGAGACCCTGGCGGCCTACGAGGAAAACGAGGCCGGAAGCATCATGTCGACGGAGTTCATCGCCATCGAGAGCGGTAAGGACGTCAAGGACCTGATGCGCGAGATCGTGCGCCAGGCGCCCGAAGCCGACACGATCAACACGATCTTCGTCGTCGATGCCCACGGTCACCTGCTTGGAACGCTCGATTTGAAAAAAGTGATCGTGGCCCGCTCGCCGCGTACGGTCGACGAGATCATGAACCCCAATTTCCGGGCCAAAAACGTCCGCGACGATATCGAGGACGTGATCAAGACGATCAGGGACTATGACATCGACGCCCTCCCCCTGCTCGAGGACGGCGTTTTGAAGGGCATCATCACCGGCGATGATGCGATGGACACCTTCGTTGAGGAAGCTGAGGAAGACTATGCCCGTCTCGGCGGTCTTACCGAAAGCGAGGAACTGTTCGAATCGACGTTTTCTTCGGTCAAGAAGCGCCTTCCCTGGCTTTTGGCTCTGCTCGTCATGAACGTCTTCGTCACCTTCATGATCATCGCCTTCGACTTCCTGTTCACCGTCGGCAGCCTGACCGTGCTCGCCTTCTTCCAACCCGTCATCCTGAACATGGCCGGAAACAGCGGCACGCAGACGCTCGCGATCACGATCCAGAAGATCACGAAGGACACACTCGAAAGCAAGGGCGACATCGCAAAACACCTTGGTCGCGAAGCCGCGCACGGGCTTACGCTCGGAATTGCATTCGGGTTGCTCGCTTTTGCTTTTTCCGCCCTCTTCCTCACCCTCGATCATAATCCCCAATCCTTCCGGATCGCTTTCGTCGTCGCCTTCTCGCTCGTCGTGTCGCTTACGGTCGCCAATTTTGCCGGGGCATTCATCCCCGTCCTCTTCACGAAACTGAAGATCGATCCGGCGACCGCTTCCGGACCTTTCATAACGACCGTCATCGACATCGTTTCATTATTGATCTATTTCGCGCTGGCAACGGCGCTCCTATATTCCTGTCTCTTATACACATCTCCTATCCCACGAGACTAAGGTGAAACTCG
>DGDS01000029.1:0-17078 GCA_002385575.1 Caryophanales bacterium UBA3946
AGATGTGTATAAGAGACAGGCGCTAATGTAATTATCCTTTTCCCTAAATAACCCTTCAACTAACGTGGAACCTTCCAGGCTTCCGGCATATGTTTCATAATTCGTCCGATAGATACCGGAAATTATCAACAAAAATTCCCGGTCGCCGATGCGAACCATGACGGATTCGCCGAGGAGATCAGCCATTTGGCATTCGTCCCTATATTTGCTCTTTATGATCACTTGCGCGGCATAATCGGAAATCAAGACGTCACAGGGTGCGGTTGGATAACTCCCGATAATTTTATCAAATTGTTTGAAATCATCCGTGAAGATCAGGCTATTACCGTCAATCCAGTAAAAATCATCGTAATGCAATGAGACGTTGATGTGGATATAAGGATATACCTTTACTCCTTTGGTTTCTAATAGCGGATAATCTTCGCCAAGGATCACAGACTCTGTCTGAAAGGTTTTATCGTCATCAACAACCTTTCCGAGCTTATATAGCCGAAACCCGAAATTGTTTAGGTTATCGCGAAGCAGAGTTGCGTTCCCGGTTATGAGTAAAAGAAAGGATAGCGAAAGGAAAAATATAGCGAACAGAAAAACGGCCATAAACCGGATAATGTTTTTCCTTGCCTTCTTTAAAGCCGAGAAAATGTCAGTTTTAAGTCCGAATGCCTTCAGATTGCTTTTAAGCAACGATCCCGAGAGATTGATCTTTTCTTTGGCTGCGGCGCGGTGAATGTATTTGTCCTCGACGATTTTCCCTTCCTCGATATGTATCAACCGGTCGGCATATTCCAGCACGTAGGCCAAGTTGTGGGTAACGAGGATAACCAGACGGTCTCGGGATACATTTTTAATCAAGTTCATTATCGCCCTGCCGGTTTCATCGTCGAGATTGCCCGTCGGTTCATCCGCAAGCATTACTTTCGTGTCCTTAAGCAAGGCCCGGGCAATGGCCACTCGCTGCCGCTCGCCACCGCTCAGTTTGCGCACTTCCTTGTCTTTATATTCTAAAAGCCCAACGCGCGCCAATACATCTTCAATCCTGTCATCAGTCTTCCCGGTATCGCCTGCGCACGGTTCAAGATTTTCCTTTACCGTTCTCTCCTCAATCAGATTGTATTCCTGGAATACAAAACTGAACAATCCGCCGCGATAGCGGTCTTTGGCTTTATGATTCAAATCGCTGATGACAATATCATCGACGATGACAGAACCTTCATCGATATTCTCCAGTAAAGCGATGACATTAAGCAAGGTGCTTTTCCCGCTTCCGCTTTTTCCCGTAATAATGTGTAAACCGTAGGAATCGAATGTCAGCGTAACATTATCCAAAGCGTAAACATCAGTGTATTTTTTTGTAACGTTCTCGATCCGAAGCATAGATTCCCTTCCCGTTCGCCTTTCGGCATATTACTTTAAGATGTCCAATTCCCTGATGCGACGGAATCTTTTCATGAAAGAAATTTCAACATATGCTGAAGTTAATACCGCCAACGCCATGTTTACAATAATCGGGGTAAATAAAGCAATCCCGACCTGTTTAAAAAATACATTGCCCAGAAGCCTGTTTACCGGATTTGTAATAAGAAGAAAGAAAACTATCGCAATAATAAACGACAAAGTCATAACAAAAGCAGTTTCGCAAAATATGATTTTCTTGATCGTCGAATTATTCCCCAAACATTTTAGTAGAATATAATCCCTTTTTCTAATCTCCATTCTTTGGTTCAAAAATGAATTAAACAATACAATCAATATTAAAAAGGTCGCCAGTGACAGAATAAGCAGCGCAATATACGCAATTTCCATTATGCCGATTAATTCGTCAAATTTGTATATTTCGTTCGTGTAGAAATAAATGTGCTTCTTATGAAACTTAGGGATCAATTTTATACTTTCATCATCCATTTTCATGATTGCGCCGCCATACATATGATAGGCGAATAATTGCTGATACATTTCTTCGCTGACATAAAATGCGTTTCTTTGATCATAATCAGCAACCACTTCCAAAATGTCGAGTTCTGTTTTATACGAGTCATCCATCCATTGTTGGTATGGGATAATGAGTTTCAGTTTTTCGATCGGATAGCTTAATGATAAATCGCTGCTCATCTTTGCTTGATTACCCGTTAATGAGGGGTCGGGAAGAAAGACATGATAGTTATCGGGGAAGACCGCCGGATGTGCATAGCATTTGCCGTCCATTGAACAGACGTTCACATTGTAAAAGAAAAGTCGTTTATCAAGATAGGATAACTTATTCATAAATTCATTGCTGAAGCGGATGGTTCGGGTGATGTTATCATCCGGAATTTCCCCTGTAATGATCATATTAAAAGGGGGAACATCTTCGATATCATCAAAACTCATCGTGACACTATGTTCCGTTATTGCAGCGAGCAAATCCCGACTGATTAAGACCTCGTTTTCAAGCAAGGCATCATCCGTTGTCAAATAAACGAAATGATACTTTTTATTATTAATTGCCACGCTTTCATAACTATCCTTTATGCTGTGGAAATAATCAATCGACATTTGGTGCATAAAGATAGTGGAATAATAGTTATCAAGGTTGTACCAATTTCTGCTGGTTTTATATCCGGTATCAACGATGCCCGATACTTCAAACGCGTGCCTGTCGATTAAAATTTCCATCCCAATAATGTCTTCCTCAGTATTGAGATCCGGATTATCGTTAAGTATTAAGCTCGCCAGGTAATCTGTCAGTAATATTTCCTTATCACGTATGTGATAACTAAAATTATCATCGACAATAAAAGTTTTACTTATAAAATAATCCGATTTTATAATGCTTTTTCCGGATTTTGTGAGCAGCCTATGGCTTGTGCTGATATATGGTAATGAATGCGACTTCAGCTTATCATCTAAATTCTCATAATTAACATATCCGATTTTTTTAAGATCTTGATTTAATACATCCACGTATACGTAATCGTCATCTCTTATTACTTTGATGTAGGCATTATCGGCGTTGATAAATACAAAACTTAAAAACAAAAAACTAATTAAAATAAATACTGAAAACAGCAACACGGTATAAAAAGTCTTCAATTTTGAACTTTTGAGATTGGTAAGAAAGAATTTCTTTACCGCCGAGAGATCATTTTTCCCATTTTCATACTCACAGTTCAAAAACGCTTCTTTACGCTGGGTGATCACGACATCCTCGATCACTTTTCCCGCCTCTAAGCGGATAATGCGGTCGGCATATTTTTCCACATATTCCTGGTTATGCGTAACCAGAATCACCAGACGCTCTTTTGCGATCTCTTTTAACAATTCCATTATTTTTGTTCCGGTCACGTCATCCAGACTTCCGGTCGGTTCATCGGCTAAAATAATTGGCGAATTCTTTACCAAAGATCTGTGTTCAAAGACCAGTGACAGTAACTGATCATGAAAAGCTGCTAAAAGTGGATTTCGGCTAGTTTTTAATAACGATTATTTGAATGATTGAAAAATGAAAGAAGAACTGCAATGAAGAAAAAACTATCGGATATGACTTTAGAAGAACTCATGCGATTGTTTCCTATCTTTCTTGTGCCACATAAACAAGAACGGAAGGATTATTACGCTGAAGAAAAATCGATATTGCTTAAGGCTCTCCGGGATACAAGGATACTCAGGATTGAGCATATTGGTAGCACTGCGATTCCTGATATTTATGCGAAGGACATTGTCGATATTTTGATTCATGTGGCGGAAAATGATTTTGAACAGGCAATATCGGCTCTAAGAGATTATAAATATATACTTATGTACCAGGAGAAAACACGGGCGGCGTTCAATAAGGGTTATACCGAGGATGGATTTGCTGAGAAGGTGTTTCACATCCATTGGCGTAGGAGGAATGACATCGATGAGTTGTATTTCCACGATTACCTCCTTGAATTCCCGGAGATCGCAAAAGAATACGAAACTCTTAAACTACAATTATGGAAACAATACGAATATGATCGGGAAGGTATACGAATGCGAAAACGGATTTCATAAAACAAATAACCGTTAAAGCCAAAGAACGTTACAAGAATAAATATCATGATTGATCTTTTGTGGATGCATAGAATCATAAATAATAATCACTTAGACGTTAATATAAAACATCTCCAGTTTTATAAGACTGGAGATGTTTTAATATTTCTTAACCTTTTTTCTTTTTTCTTGAACCCACTGGTAAATCTAAACTCAAAGACTCCCCTTCACTTAATATGATGAAGACGATGATGCTAATAAGGATGAAGGCTCCAATACTGGCGACCGCAAGTTCCCGTGCAACATCGTCGAGAGAATCTGTGGAGCGGATGATGGTGACGATGAAGAAATATGTGACGTTCAGGAAGTAGAACGATAATCCTGTGAACTTATCTACCGATAACCATAGCGTTAATGAGGATAAGAAGGAAATGATAATAACAATGGAAGCAAAGAGCTTATGATGTTTTTTGAATATGGGTATCACGGACAATGCGCTGAAACCTGCCAGAACACCAATGGAAACGGCGATCGCCACCGCGAAATCAACCAATTCCAAAGAATAGGCTTTAAGGACGTAATATGCCGTGATGGACAATCCCACGCCTATCATGTTGAGAACAAAACTAAGCAGATATAGAATGGGAAGGTATTTTGCAAGAATCATGGCAAGAATTCCGGCAAGCATGAAAATAACGCCAATGGCTAATCCCATCCATTTCGTTTGATCAACAAGATGATCGAAAGCATATTTGATGCTGATGCTGGCGATTATCAAACCTATTAAACAACCAATGACGATTAAGAGTCTTTTCTTTAACATGACCGTTCCCTTCAATTTGAATATATTATATCAAATCTCATATATGATGGCAATGGTTAATATGTTTATTGTGAGGTCTATTAAGAAGGCGTTACAAGTTATGAAAAATAAAAGAAAACAGGGCTGATAATTGCCAGATTGTTGCTCTTTTTTTTGTAATTAAATTTGCTTTATTTTTTATTTATTTATGTTATAATTTAAGAGAGCGTTTTCATAAGGAAAACAGAAAGGAAGAGTATGAACAAATTTGATTACATGGCTAAACACGGTTTCGAACAGTTGGTTTATTTCTATGATAAAACAACTGGTCTGAAAGGTATTACCTGTATTCATGACACGACTTTGGGACCGGCATTGGGAGGGACGCGGCTATGGAATTACAAGAGCGAAGACGAGGCGACTCTCGACGTGATGCGGCTGGCGCGGGGGATGACGTTAAAGAGCGCGGCTGCGGGACTGAATCTGGGCGGCGGAAAAACCGTACTGATCGGTGACGCCGAGACATGCAAATCGGAAGCGTATTTCCGGGCTTTGGGACGGTTCGTGCAGAGTCTGAACGGTCGGTACATCACCGCCGAGGACGTTAACACCACGACCCGAGACATGGAGTATGTGAGCATGGAAACCGACTATGTCGTCGGTTTGGAGGGGAAATCGGGCAATCCATCGCCTTTCACCGCGCTTGGGGCATTCTACGGAATCAAGGCGTCGCTTTATTATCGTTTCGGTACCGACGACGTCGGGAAGTTCAGTTTTGCGGTTCAGGGAGCGGGACAAACGGGATATTATCTTATCAAGTATCTTTTGGAAAACAAAGCAAAGAAAATTTATTTCTCGGAAATCAATCCCAAATATATCGAGCGGATGCATGAAGAGCATCCGGAAGTGGAATTCGTCGACCCGGAGGAGATCTACGATCTCGACGTCGACGTGTTCTGCCCGTGCGCTCTCGGCGCGATCCTCAATGACGATACGATCCCGCGCTTCAAGGCGAAGGTGATTGCCGGTACGGCCAACAACCAGCTGCTGGACGAAGGCCGGCACGGGGAAGCACTCAAGGAGCGCGGCATCCTCTACGCTCCCGATTTCGTGATCAACGCCGGCGGCGTGATCAACGTCTATCATGAGCTTCAGGGATATAACCGGGACAACGTCATCCGGGACGTAAAGAAAATATATGACCGCCTGCTTGAAGTGTTCAGGATCAGCGATAAGGACCATATCGACAGCCAGCAGGCGGCCAAGGTTTTTGCCTTGAAGCGCATCGAGACCATCGGCAAAATCCACTTCAACTATATTCCCTGATAATAAAGGAGAACCGTCATGAAGAGAATTACTTTCATCACCGGTCACTACGGCAGCGGTAAATCCGAATTTGCCGTTAACCTCGCCATCATCGAGAAGGTGAAGATGATCGTCGACCTTGACATCATCAACCCATATTTCCGTTCGCGCGAGTTGACCGAGCTAATGATTGAACACGACATCAGCCTCGTTTCCTCCCCCTTGAAGGAAGCAGCCGCCAGCGACCTGCCCTATATCGCCAGGGAAGCTTATCAGCCGTTTTCCGTTCCGGAACTTACGGCCATATACGACCTGGGCGGGGACAGGGCCGGAGCCCGGTTGATGCGCCAATTCAAGGACCATATACGGCCGGAGGAGGTCGATTTATTGCTATGCGTGAACGTGTACCGGGAATTGACTTCCTCACCCGAAAAAATCGCCGACATGATCCGGCAGATCGAGGAAAGCTCCGGTTATAAGATCACCGGGTTGATAAACAACAGTAATTTTCTTCGCGACACGACCTACGAAGATTTGCTTTACGGGGAAAGGATACTGAACGAGGTGGAGAAACGATTGGAACTGTCGATCGTCTACACCGGGATATATGAGGATCTGGTAAACAAATGCGGGCCGCTCGCCGGACGGGTGGTCCCGTTAAAACTTTTTTTACGTAAGAAATGGCTTTGAAAAATATAAACGGAGGATAAATGGCGAAAGGAAAGATTTCTTTTGACTACGCTTATTGCAAGGGCTGCCGCCTTTGCGTCGAATTCTGTCCGCCGAAAATACTGGCGATGGATTCAGGAAAGATGAACGAAAAAGGATATAATCTGGTCAAGGTGACCGAACCGGAGAAATGCATCGGCTGCGCGTTTTGCGCGATCATGTGTCCCGATTCGGTAATCAGCTTGGAAAGGGTTGACGAGCATGGCTAAGGTGCTGATGAAAGGCAACGAAGCGATCGCGGTCGCGGCTCTCAAGGGCGGGTGCGAGGCTTTCTTTGGTTACCCAATCACCCCGCAAAATGAGATCCCCGAGTACCTGTCAAGAGTTATGAAGGAAGCGGGAAAGATCTTCGTCCAGGCGGAATCGGAAGTCGCTTCGATCAACATGGTTTACGGCGCCGCCGGCGCCGGAATCCGGGCGATGACGTCCTCGTCGTCCCCGGGAATCGCCCTGATGCAGGAGGGGATATCATATCTGGCGGGAGCGGAACTACCCTGCGTGATCATCAACGTCATGCGTGGCGGTCCCGGCCTTGGTGGGATCCAGCCGTCCCAGGCCGATTACTACCAGATCACTCGCGGTGGTGGGAACGGTGATTACCGCGTGATCGCCTTCGCGCCGGAGACATTGCAGGAAACGATGCAGATCGTCGCCGAAGCGTTTGAAATCGCCGACTATTACCGCAACCCTGTGATGGTTGCCGTCGACGGGTTGATCGGACAGATGATGGAATCGGTCGATCCCGATTTCACGGTCCCGAAACGGGAACTCAAACCCAAGGACTGGGCCACGACCGGGGAAGCCGGCGGGCGCCGGATCATTAATTCGCTTTATCTGGATCCCGGGGATCTGGAAAGGCACAATTGCAAGCTCCGGGATAAATACCAAGAAGCATACGAAAACGAACAACGATATGAACTTGTGGATGCGGAAGAAGCGGAAGTCCTCATCGTCGTCTACGGGACGATGGCCCGGATTTGCCGGTCGGCGCTTGAGATCCTGCGCGCCGAGGGTATCAGGGTCGGAATGATCCGACCAATCTCGATTTGGCCGTTTCCTGAGCGGGCGTTTTCCGACCTGCCTGCATCGGTCAAGGGGATCCTCTGCGCCGAACTGAGCAGCGGGCAGATGATCGACGATGTGAAAATCGCCGTTTCCGGCCGGTTGCCGGTCGGGTTTTTCGGTCGCACCGGCGGGATGATTCCCGAACCGGAGGAGATCGTCGCGGCCGTGAAAGGGTTTCTTGCGGAGGTAAGGCATGGATAAAGTCATCTACCGGAAAAGCGCGATGCTGACGGAAGCGCCCCTGACCTACTGCCCGGGCTGCACGCATGGGATCATTCACAAGCTCACGGCCGAGGTGTTGGAAGAATTCGGTCCGCACCCGGTCATCGGCGTCGCCAGCGTTGGTTGTTCTGTCTTCGCCTATAACTTCTTCAATTGCGACATGCAACAAGCCGCCCACGGCCGCGCCTGCGCGGTCGCGACCGGGATCAAGCGGGCGCGTCCCGAATCCCTGGTCTTCACCTACCAGGGCGACGGCGATCTGGCCTCGATCGGAATTGCGGAAACGATCCATGCCGCTAACCGCGGCGAAAACATCACCGTCGTTTTCATCAACAACGCAATTTACGGGATGACGGGCGGACAGATGGCGCCGACGACGTTGCTCGGGCAGAAGACGACGACCTCGCCCTTTGGGCGGAACGAATCCGACCACGGGATGCCGATCAAGATCGCGGAGATTTTCGCGCAAATCCCGAAAGCGGCCTTCGTGGCGCGGGTCGCCACTTATAACCCGCCCGCGGTCCGGAAGGCGAAGGTGGCCTTACGAAAGGCCTTTGCTTATCAGAAGGAAAGAAGGGGCTTCACGCTCGTCGAGTTCCTGTCGTCATGCCCGGTCAACTGGGGGATGACGCCGTATGAGGCGTTGAAATGGATCGAGGAAAAGATGACCGCCTATTATCCCTTGGGAATATATAAGGATGTGGGTGACGGCCATGAGTAAGACGGTGCGGATTACGATCGCCGGTTTCGGCGGCCAGGGCGTGATGATGCTCGGCCAGGTAATCGCTCATGCCGGCGCCCGGATGAACCTCAACAGCCTGTGGTATCCGTCCTACGGACCGGAAACGCGCGGCGGTACCGCCAATTGTGCCGTGACCGTTTCGACGGATGCGATCAATTCGCCGGTTTTTGCCCGGGCTGACGTCCTCTTTGCTTTAAATAAGCCGTCGTTTGCGCGCTTTAAGGAAAAAGTCGCTCCCGGCGGAATCATCCTGTACAACTCGTCATTGATCTCGGACGCGGATGGCGGTGAAAACGTCAAAGCATATGGCGTCCCTGCCAACGACATCGCGACTGCATTGGGAAATATCCGCGTTGCCAACATGGTGATGCTCGGCGCTTATCTCGCCCTTTCTTCCTTCTTCACGGAAGAAGTGATAGAAGACGTTTTGCGCGATTTCCTCGGAGGAAAGAAAGAAGGCATGATCGCCATCAATGCCGAAGCGATCAAGGCAGGCAGACGCCATATCGAGGAGGGTAAAAAATGATTACTGACTTTAACGCCCTTGTCAATCTCGGCAAAAACCTCCCCCAGAAACGCCTTGTCGTCTGCGGGGGCGAAAACGAAACGGTGCAGCGGGCCGTAAAGCACGCAGCCGATCTTGGTCTTGTAAAGGCCATCCTCGTCGGACCTGCCGATAAGATCAGGGAAACACAATGCAAGGTTGGCCTGGAGGCCGAAGTGGTTGACGCCGAAAGCCGGGAGGAGGCCGCCGCCAAGGCGGTCGCGCTCATCCGCACCGGTGAAGCCGACATCCTGATGAAGGGAATGGTCGACACGAGCGTTTTGCTCAAGGAGGTCGTGAACCGTGAGACCGGCATCCGGCTTTCCGGACTGCTTTCACACGTGACCGTCTTTTCCATTCCCAAACTGAACAGATTGCTTTTAGCGACTGACTGCGCGATGGTGATTGCTCCCGATTTCACCGACAAGGTCAGGATCATCGACAACGCCATTAACGTCGCCCATGCCCTGGGGATCGCCATTCCGAAGGTTGCGGTTTTATCGGCGACGGAGAAGGTGAATCCGAAAATGCCCTCGTCCGAAGAAGCGGCCGCGTTGGCGCGCCATTTCGCCGGCAGTGAAGATGTGATCGTGGCGGGACCTTACGCCCTCGATAATGTCATTTCGGAAGAAGCCGCCCGGCATAAAGGGATAACGGGCGGAGCGGCCGGAGCTGCCGATGTCATCGTCTTTCCCGGCATCGAGGCCGGCAACATCTTTTACAAGACCGTCGTCCATCTCGCCGACGCCGTTCCGGCCGGAATCGTCGTCGGCGCCCGGAGTCCGATCGTGCTGACCAGCCGCGCCGATTCCGAACAAGCAAAATTCTATTCGATCGTCCTAGCCATGGTGGTATGAAGCCAATCATTCTCGCCATTAATCCCGGATCTTCCTCGACGAAGATCGCATTGTACCGGAATATCGAACCGCTCGCGGAAGCCAACATCCGTCACGATCACGCGACTGTCGCGCAATTTCCGTCGATCATGGCCCAGAAGGATTTCCGGCTTGACCTGATCATCAAGTTCGTCGTGGACAACGGTTATTCGCTTGACGAGATCGACATCTTTGTCGGCCGCGGTGGCCTGTTACGGCCGCTGGCTTCGGGAGGCGCTTATATCATCAACGAACGGATGATCGCCGACCTGCAAAGCGGCCAGTACGGAAACCACGCTTCCAACCTGGGCGCGGTGCTTGCCTATGAACTCGCCGCTCCCCGTGGGAAACCCGCCTATATCGTCGATCCCGTGATCATCGACGAAATGGACGACATCGCGCGCGTGAGCGGTCATGCCCTCATCCCGCGCCGGAGCGTCTTTCACGCCCTCAACCAGAAGGCGATGGCGATCCGATACGCCGAGGAAGTCAATCAACCTTACCGCAATCTGAACCTGATCGTCGTCCATCTCGGCGGCGGGATCTCCATCGGCCTCCATCGTCAGGGCCGGGTCGTCGACGTCAACGACGCTTTGGGCGGCGAAGGTCCGTTCAGCCCCGAACGGTCCGGAAGTCTCCCGGTCTTCCCGCTCATCGACCTTTGTTATTCGGGACGCTATACCAAGGAGGAGTTGAAGAAACTGCTCGTCGGTAAGGGCGGGCTGGCCTCGTATCTGGGCACAAGCGACGGGTTTACGATCTCCCGGCGCCTTGAAGACGGAGACAAGGAAGCTGCCTTTTACCTCGAGGCGATGGCCTACCAGATCGTCAAGGAAATTGGCGCGCTCACCTACGCCGCTTCCGGCATGATCGACGCCGTGATCATCACCGGCGGTTTCGCCCACAGCCGTCATCTGACAAGCTTCATTCGCAAGTACCTCCCGGAACACGTCAATCTGCGCATTTATCCGGGCGAGGATGAGATATCGGCCCTGGTGAAAGGGGTCTTAAGGGTATATAACGGCGAAGAAGAAGCGCATGAATATTAAAATATACAGACAAGAAAAAGGCCGCGCGCGGCCTTTTATTATTGCTTATTTTCGGAAAAAATGATATAGTATGAATGTGTAATTAAAATCCATTGGGGGTATAATGATGGCAATCCACGTGGAAAACTTAAGGAAATATTACGGCCGCGCCCGCGGCGTCGAGGAGGCCAGTTTTTCCGTCGCGCCCGGAGAGATTTTGGGCTTCATCGGTCCAAACGGAGCGGGGAAAACGACGGTCATCCGCGTCCTTGCCGGGCTGCTCAATAAGACGGCCGGGGTTGCGGAGATCCTCGGCAAGCTGCCCGGAAAGGAAGCCAACCGCGATGTCGGCTATATGCCGGGGGAGATTGCTTTTTACCGCGAACTTACCGTCCGCGAGCAGTTACTCTATCTGGCGCGCGTCCGCGGCGTTGATGCGGAAAACATCGACGTCCTCGCGGAAAGGCTTGATCTTGATTTAAATAAACGCGTCTGCGAACTTTCGACCGGTAACCGGAAGAAGATTGGCATCATCGCCGCCCTGATGCATTCACCCCACGTTCTGATCTTCGACGAGCCGACATCCGGACTCGATCCCTTGATCCAGAAGGAGTTTTTTGACCTCCTACGCGCGGAGAAAAGGAAGGGCGCCGCGATCCTCCTTTCCAGCCACATCCTTTCCGATGTCGAGAAGGTATGCGACCGGGTGTGCCTGATCAGGGACGGCCGGACGCTCTTTTCCGCGCCCGTCGCCGATTTGAAAAGGGAAAAATTCAAACGCGTGCACGTCACCCCGGCGTTTGCAGAGATAAATCTTCCCGGACTTACCCTGGAAACGCGGGATAACAACCATGCGATCTATCGCTATAAGGGAGACATCAATCCCCTGCTCGCTGCCCTGTCGTATTACCGGTTGGCGGATGTTAAGATCGAGGATTTGGACTTGGAGGAGATCTTCATCAAGTATTACCGGGAGGAGGAAGGCAATGATTAACGGCGTGATTTGGAAAATGGAGTTCCGTCGCTCCCTGAAAAACCTTATTATTTGGGGATTGGTGTTCGGCGGTTATCTTTTGCTTACCATCGTCCTCTATCCGCTCGTCAAGGACATGTACGCTGCGATGCCGGATGAACTGCTCCAATACATGGACATGATGGGCGGGCTTCCGAACAACATCGTCGAATACTACGCCGTCGAAGCGGCGATGATGGCGCAACTCGGCGGCGCGATATTCGCAAGCATCATCGGCTATTCCCTGCTTGGTCATGACGAACGCGAGGCGACGACGGACGTCGTCTATTCCTTGCCTGTATCCCGGCAGACCCAGTTTTTGACTCGGCTTTGCGTGCTAGTTACGGAGATCGTCATCTTTTCCGGGATCTTCATCGTCCTTTTTTCGTTAACGGGAATCATCGCCATCGAGCGGGGAACGAACCTCGCCACGTTTTTCCGCTTCCATGCCTTTAACACGGTATTGTTATTACTGATGGGAATGCTCGGCTTTTCCCTGGCGGCGCTTTCAAAGCGGGCGGTCAAACCGGGGCTTGCATTGCTGATCCCGTTGTTTTTCTACATCGTCCTGCTCGTTTCCCAGCTTACCAATGACAAGATCCTCAAGGATTTACGATATCTGACGCCGTATGCGTTCGCCGATCCGGTCGGAATCATTAAGAAAGGCGAAGGAATGCTGATCTGGACGTTCTGCGGCTGGCTGGCGGTCACGGCCGTCTTCCTCATCGTTGGTCTTGCGTCTTTCAAACGGAAGGAATTCATCCAGTAAAGCGAACAAGACATAAAAAAAGCGGTTTGCCGGAAGGCAAAACCGTTTTTTGTTTAGTCGATCAACAGTTCGTCGGCGCCGGGGTTGATCAGGTACGAGTAGCCGCACAATCGCGTCTGGCATTCCGCGTTTTGCTGGACGGTGATGTCGCCGCTTTCGAGGACGGCGCTTTTGTCGATGATGGAGAAGGGACGCCGATTACCGATCTGATAAGTGATCGAAAACAGATACGGCGCCTCACCGCGTGTGATCCGGAACTCGTAGTTCCGGTCGGCAGCGGAGTAGTCGTTCAGGAGGGCATAAACCTCGCCGTTATGGTAGAAGGCAAGGCTGGCCTGGTGATAAATCTCGTCGTTTTTCCGGAAGAAGAAGCAATAATCGTTTTTATCAGGCGCGGCAAGTTGTTTCACCTTCAGGCGGTATTCATGCTCTTCATGGCGCAACACGAAGTCCAGGGCGAATCCGTCCATGTCCGTTCCTTTTTCCACGAACACCGTGTATTCCTGGTCATCATATAGGACGACAATTTCGGACGAATCGGCGTTCTCGTAGGCGTCGAAGTAGACGCTGAGCGTCACAGTTTCCCCGTAGGATACCATGATCCGATTTGCATATCCGGGGATGTTGCTATCCATGGCGGAAAACCGCGCGGTTTCGCCGCCCAGGGCCATGTCGATAAACCGCAGGTAGAAATTCAGGACGTTGATTTTGTCGACGACCATCAGCCGGTTTCCGGTCCCATAGTCCTGGTCCTCGTGGTTGGCGATCAGGACGAGGTTAGCGGCCGCGACGGTGTACAATTCATCGGGTTGAAAGGTGGATTGGGGATTAAGGTCCTTGCGGGAAAAGGAAAAGAAGAACGGCGTTATGACGAGCAGGAGGACCAGGACGAAGACGCCGGCCCACCGGTAGACGGGAAAAGTCCTCCGGATCAGCGGCGGGGCAGCTTCGCGCCTTTCGATGACCGCCGTTTCCAGGACCCGCTTCCTGTCAATTTCGGGAGTGTTTACGATTAAGTAATCCCTGATCATCTTGTTGAGGTCTTTGGTTTTTATAATATTACCTCCCTTTTAACTTCTTCACGGCCCGGCTGTAATGCCAAAGGACGGTTCCCAGCGGCATACCCATGATTTCCGCGATTTCCCGGTTTTTCAGTTGCTTGACGACCCGCAGCAGGTAGATGCTGCGTTCGGTCTCGTTCAGACGGTCAAGCATTTCCTCGATCAGCGCCCGACTTTCCCCGACGGGGGCGCATGCGGGCATGATGTTTCCCATTTCTTCGATGTCGACGCGGAGCTCTTTCTTTTGCCGGCGGTAATAATCGATCGCCTTGTTTCTAGCGATCGTCGTGAGCCAGCTCAGAAAACGGTACTCAGGACGGTACTGATAAATCTTCTCGAGCATCGTCAGATAGGTTTCCTGCATGATGTCCTGGCTCGCAGCGTGATCGCGGACGATCGCGTAAATCGCGGCGTAGACGGTATGCCTGCTTTCTTCATATATATAATTAAAGGATTCTTCGTCTTTGTTTTTCAAACCCTCAATATACTTGCTATAATCAGCCATAAACCCATACCTCGGTTATTGCTAATTATAACATCGTTACCGGGATTTTTCAAACATTTTTTCGGCGCATGCTTTTATCATAAATAATACGGTCGCAGCATACGGATTTATTGGCATAAAAAAATACCGCGGCGCATCGGTGAAAATAAAGCGTATAAAAACGGCGGCGGCGGTAAAAATACAAGCGAAATCAAATACATTGGAGGGTTAAATGGGTTTCAAGGACGAACGAAACAAGTATAACGCGAAATTCGGAAACGACACCGAATGGTCGCTGAACCAGCGCGAACGCGGCTATACCACCGAATTCGGACGCGATGTCGCCCCGCGCAAGAAAGGCCTGCTCAAAGACAAGGACGGTTACTATTACCGTGATCCGGGTACCGGAGAAAACGCCAACCGGACGGAATTTGGAAAGGAAAACTTCGTGGAAGAACAACAGGAAAACAAGGAAAACCAGGAAGAAGGAAAGCAGAACCTGGAGTGCGGGGAAGAAAAGTGCCCGCATTGCCACTGAACCGGAATTCCCGGTTTTTTTATTTCCGCTTGTTTTTCCCTGAATTTGCTTGTTAAAAAATATTGCATCGGCCTTGTGAAAGCGGTATAATATTTGATGTAAGCACTTTCACATAAAAGGGCGATAAATAAGAGAAGGAGAAAAAGAAATGCGAAAAGCTTTATTATTGGTGTTTGTCGCGGCGTTTACTTTCTTTTTTATCGGTTGCGGTGGCGATAATGCAAACAGAAAGCCCGCGCCGACCGCGATCACGATCACCGCGGCAAGCACGGAAGTCATCGTTGGGGAGCAACTTCAACTTGCTTGCACCGTGACGCCAAGTACCGCCGACAACCGGGTTACCTGGAGCACGGGCGATGCAAACATCGTGAAAATCGTCAACGCGAATACCGGCTTGATCGAAGGGCTGGCGGTGGGGAAGACCACGATCACCGTCACCTCGAAGGCCGACTCCAAGATCAAGGACAGCGTCGAGATCGAAGTAAAACCGATCGTCTATGACGATCCGGAATCGGTGTCGGTCACCGCTCCACGCAACACGGTCAGCATCGGCAGCGTCCTGCAGTTGACCGCAACCGTCGCGCCGGCCACCGCCGAGCAGAAGGTGACGTTCACATCCAGCAACGAAGACGTCGCCACTGTCAGCGCCACCGGGGTCGTTACCGGAGTCGCTCTGGGCGAAGTCGTCATCACTGTGATGGTAGACGCCGATGAGACGATCACGACGACCTTCCAGGTATATGTCATCCATGGTTCCTTGACCGTCGAATCAGTCGTCATCCAGGGCGAGACGGAAATGTTTGAAGGCGACTCGATCACCCTTCAGGCGACAGTGTTACCGGCCGGCGTCTCGCAAAACGTCATCTGGAGTTCCAGCAACGAGACGATCGCGACCGTTTCCGACAAGGGCGTCGTTTCCGCCCTGAAGCAGGGCTCGGTAACGATTACCGCCGTGTCGGTCGAGGACAGTACCGTGTCCAGCAGCCACGTGATCCTGGTCAAGCCGGAAGTGCCGTCGGTCGTTTACCCCGACCTGGGCGGATACAAGATCATCATGTACGCCAGCCCCGGCTACGAAAAGGAACATGACCCGTTCCTGACCGGTTATATTGGTTCCGATATAACCGCGAAACAACAAGCCTGGAACGACGTCGAACAGTTGTTTAACTGCGATCTTGACGTTCAGCCATACCCGGATGAAGCGCCGTGGGGCGATCTGCGCGTCCAGTGGCTGGTGCAGAAAGCGCAAACCAACGCGGCCGAGGCCGACATCCTCGTCGTTACCGGACTGTGGACGAAGGCGCTCGTCGAAGGCAATGCCATTCTCGACACTCAGGAATGGTATGCCAAGTACGGTCGGAATAAGATGCCACCGGCGATGAAGGCGGCCGGCACCTATCGCGGCGGTCTTTATAACCTGATCTACAGCGCCGCCGACGGCATCAACGTTTACTACGGGATTTTCTATAACTACAACCTTCTTAACGATTATTCGCTGGAATCGCCAGCCAAATTGTTCAACGAGGGTCGCTGGTCTTATACCGATTTCAAAAATTACGTTTTGGAAGCCCAGTCGAAGATGACGGGTAAGACGGTGCTTTCCGGCAAGCCGGTCCTCTATTGGGCGGGCATGGTCAACGCCGGCGGCGTCGCCCTTACCGATAGCCTGACCCTGAATGTCAACTTCAGTCATCAATATGCGATTGCGGCGGCCCAGGTGCTGCGCGACACTTATGTCAACAATTGCTGGGGCGACCAGGGTTGGGACCATGAATCCGCATCCTTCCGTGACGGCAACACCCTGTTCAGCGTCGGCGAATACTGGTTCGTCAAGACCGACATCCGGTGGCCGGATATCATGTGGGGCGATGACACCAGATACGGGTTCGTTCCGTTCCCCTATCCCGACAAC
>DGDS01000029.1:17342-20090 GCA_002385575.1 Caryophanales bacterium UBA3946
TGGACGGAAACGATCCTGCGGACGGAGGAATACATGCTACAGGATCCGACATACCATCTTGACTCCGCGATGCGTCAGGAAGCGATGTCCCGTTTCGACGATCCGGAATCAGCAGATGCATTGATATTCTTCAAAAAGGACAAGGTCATTTTTGACCCGTTCACCAGCCTGCTGAGCTATATGCCGATCAGCAATGAAGCCATCGACCCGATCGTCAACAACGGCGAGGATTACATGCAGAAACTCACGCCGTTCGTTCAGACGTACATGATCGCCCTGCAGGATATGTATGGTTAATCGAAACACACGCGTGATTAAATTAAGGTGAATCGATTGATTTTCGATTCACCTTTTTTATTTAATGTGCTATAATTACCTTGTTTCGAGGTGTGACATGGAAATAAAGTTTTCAAAATATCATGGTTTAGGCAACGACTTCATCATCATTGATGCCCGGGAAGATGTCGATTACCCGGATCTGGCCCGTGAAATCTGCGACCGGCATTTCGGCGTCGGCGCCGACGGATTGATCGTTTACCAGCTGCCGCAGGAAATGTTGTTTTACAACGCCGACGGCAGCGTCGGCACGATGTGCGGGAACGGCCTGCGTTGTCTTTCCCGGTATTTGCGCGATGAGAAAAACTTCGGCGATTCCTTCACCGTGGAAACGGCGGCCGGCTCGAAGTTGGTGCGGTTTATCGGCGAACTGATCGAGACCGATCTGGGCGTTCCCGATCTTTCCGGGAAGCGGATGGGCATCGCCGGCGATCCCGCGGATTTCATTGATCGCGAACTGGAAGGCTTCACGGTCAGCGCCGTTTTCACCGGCGCCGCGCATCTGGTCGTGTTTTGTGATGACCCGTTCATGATTAGTACGGAAGTAGCAGCCCGGCTTTCCAACCATCCCGTTTTTACCGATCGGATTAACGTGAACTTCGTGAAGGCGATCGACCGTGCGACCTGCCTGGTCCGCACTTACGAACGCGGCGTCGGCTGGACGGAAGCGTGCGGCACCGGCGCGGCCGCCGTTTATGTGGAGACGCGCCGGCAAACGCGGTGCGATGAGCAACTTACCGTCCGTTTTCGCGCCGGCGCGGTCAGGGTAAGGTATGAAGGCGGACGGATCGTGCTTACCGGACCAGCGGAACGGATCGCCAATGGCGTTTTTTATCGAAAAAAAAGGTAACAATTTACAATTAGTTCTTGATTTATCGCCACTTTTCTGGTAAAATCTGCATAAGGGGGAATGCGCTTTGGAATTAAAGACTGATTATCTATCCATTTTATCACATGAGCTCAGGAATCCGTTGAACTCAATGATCAACATTATCGAAATGGCTTTTAAATCAGTCGATGATACGGGGAAGTTAACGCAGTATTTGGAAAAATTGAAACACATTTCACACTTCATGATGTCGATTAACGACAACCTCATCGGTTATTGCCAGTCCCACCACAGTCGGCAAACCATCTGCTGCGAGGAATTCAATCTTAGCGAGTTCATCGACGAGGTACGCGCCTTGTTTGAGGTGCAGGCCGAATTGAAGAGTCAGCGACTGGAGATCGTAAAGGACGGGTTGCGCGCGCGCCGGCTGATCGGCGACACCGTGAAACTCAAGCAGGTGTTGATCAACCTGCTCGCCAACGCAAACAAATACACGCCGGCAGGCGGGGTGATCAGGCTCATGTGCGCGGCGGAGGACCGCGGGAAGAACGCGCTCATCCGTTTCACCGTCAGGGACAACGGCATCGGCATGAGCCCGGATTTCATCAAGACGATGTTCTTGCCGTATGCGCAGGAAACGACGGCGCATCGCGACCTCGGCCAGGGACTTGGCCTTTACATCGTGAAAGAGATCGTCCGGGCGAATGGCGGAAAGATCGACGTCGCTTCCGAAGTCGGAAAGGGGACGGCGATCACGGTGACGTTGAGGCTGCCGGTGGCGCAGGAAGACGAAGCCGACTGCGCGCTCGACCTTACGGGAGTAAACTTCCTTGTGGCCGATGATTGCGACATCAACCTCGAGGTGATCGGGGACATGATCCGGCGTCAGGGCGGAGCGGTCGAAACGGTCCGCGACGGCGAGGAGGCCTTGAACAAGTATCTGGCCGCCCCGGAACATCATTATCAGATGATGATCATCGACGTCCGGATGCCGAAACTGGACGGTCTGACGCTGGCGCGGAAGATCCGGTCGACGCGCCGCGCCGATAAGGATTTGCCGATATTGGCGATGTCGGCGGGGTATTATCCCAGCTGTCGGCGGCGCCGTAAGGAAGTGAGCGAATTCATCAACAAGCCGTTTGCGGTAAAGCATTTTTACCGGGTCGTCGGCCAGTTGCTCTTTTCCTCGTAGTTTGTTTATATCAGGCTCACTGAGCCTTTTTTATTTGTTTTGCCGAAACGGCGATAATTATGCTTAATTTTGAAAACTATTGCTTTTTAATTGAAATAATTGTATAATAAATATAACGGGAACCATCATCTGCCTTTTTGGTTCCGTAATTGATAGAGGGTGCGTTTATGGGAATTAAAGAACAAGTCCGTCTGGTTCGGGAATCGTTGCGGGATTACCCGCAGGTCCAGATCATCGCGGCGACGAAGTACATGGATAACGAACAGACGCAGGAGTTGATCGACGCCGGAATCTGTGATTTCGGCGAGAACCGGACCGACGAGTTTCTGAAGAAGTATGAGTATTTCAAGGATAACAAGGACATTCGCTGGCATTATTTCGGCGTCGTCCA
>DGDS01000011.1 GCA_002385575.1 Caryophanales bacterium UBA3946
GTCCGTTTCGTGACATCAAGGAAGTATAGTTGCTAGTACTACACGGAGGAAGTGGACGGCGAGAGCGTAAGCGTCATTGAGAATTACAAGTACTTCAAGCTCGAACTGAAGAAAGACAAAACCTTCGTCATGAAATTCAAAGGCAAAAACGCCTCCGAACCGACGGAAATCGCCGGCACCTATTCCGAGAACGATAACAAGATCACCCTCGTCTTCGTCAATCGGCCCGTCGAGTTCCTTTTGTTCGAATCCCTCACGTTCACCCGTTCCGGCAAAGAGCTCCACTGCCGGGAAACCGCTTCGAAAACCATTGGCGACGTGACGTACACGAGCACAATGGAGCTGAAATTCAAAAAGACGCTCTTCTAAAAAACCGGGTCATAAAACCCGGTTTTTTTACATCACCCGTTTTGGACTGTACAGGTATTTAAGGTTGTAAAGTTCCTTCCAGAGGAGATTGACCGTCAGCGTGACCAATCCCCACTTGATGATGTTGAAAACTCCGAACACCACGAACGTTTCCATAAACGGCAACGCCAGTTTATAAATGATCGGCAGATTGATGAAGTAATTATAGAAGATCATGAACAGGCTGGTTATGACGGTTCCCAGGGCCGTCGCCACCCACATTTTCCTGGAACTTGGCTGCTCGTCCTCCTTCAGTTTGATGAAGAACAGGGCGACGGGGAGGATATAGGCGACGCTAGCGATGAAATTCACGAGCTGGTCAAGCCCCAATACCAGCGTGGCCTCGAACAGGCTGAAGTGCATGATCACGCGCAGCAAATTTGTCACGAAACAAACGGCGATGGCGCTGCCGAAACCAAACCAGATCAGCACGAGGATGTAGATGATCCCGCTGAATTCCAGTTTAAGAAACGTGAACCCGGGAATGATCGGAAACCCGAAAAAGCGGAGAACGTAAGCCAGGCCCGCCATCAGTCCCAGCACGGTGATCTTGTATATCGATAAGCGTTCGGTCCCGTTTTTCTTCCGGAGAAACGTCGCGACCGTAAGCGCGGCGTAAAGAGCGAGGAAGAAGGCGTAAACGATGATCTGCTTGTATAAGGGAATTTCCTTACCGCCCTTCTTCTCCATGTAAAAGTAATAACCGACGCCGAAGAGTATCAGAATTATCAGCAAGGTATTAAGGATATGCGTCTTGATATTGAGGCGCTTTTCCATCGCCCGCAGATTCGTAAAGACGATGAGGAAGGTGATGATGATCGCGACGAAAGCCAAAGTAAAGACTACTGCCCAGTAATTCTTCTTCAAAAGCGCAAAAAAGTCGGTGAAAATATTCAGAAACATAGTAACCTCCTGGATGATGGATCCGTAAGTCCTTTTTGATCATAAAAAAAGCTCATGAAATACTTCATGAGCAAAAAGTCCATAACTATGGATTCTTCTCCCATCTAGACTTTAACTATCGGTTCCGGAATTGCACCGGATCATGCCCGAAGGCTCGCGGACTTTACCGCCGGTCGGGAATTGCACCCTGCCCTGAAGAATTTCATGTTAGTATTATATAACTTCCCCACGGTTTTGTCAATCGATAAAATCGTTTTTATTTGGAGAACAGCACTCGTTCCTGCTTGAACAACCGTATGAGCAGTAACACGAGCAATGCGGTATACAGCACCATCGATCCGACCGTCAACAGGTACGATAACAAATCGATCTCATCGGTCAAAACACCCTTGATGGCGATGATGCAGTTATAGATCGGAATAATATAAGCGGTCGTCGACTCCGTTTTTGTCTGGGAGAACATCGTGAGCATCGGTAACAACATCGCGATCATATATACCGGCATCGCGTACATCGTCGCTTCCTTGACCGTTTTCGCGATCGTCGAGGTGACCAGCAGGATTGTGGAAGCGAATACCGCCATCAGGATGATGATGCCGAACAGGCTGAGATAATCGCCGACACTGTAGGTGATCGTGGTTCCCTCGGCCCCGAACAGCGATTTCATGAACGGCAGCGCCGCGATGATGCCGACAAACGACGAGGCGGCGTAACAGAAATTGGTCAACGTGGTGGAGATGATCTTGCCGAGGATGATCTCGTCGCGTTTCAACGGCGCCATCAACAAGGTCGCGAGCGTTCCCCGTTCCTTCTCGCCGGCTACCGCGTCGGCGCCGACCGTCATCGCGCCGGCGAAAATGAACGATACGAGCAGGATCGGCAGAAGTATTCCCAGGGAAGACCCTGACGCCTTTTTCTCGTCGTAGATTCCCTCCGTGCTTGTTTCGAAGATGTCAGGATTGATATTGAGTTCGGTCAGCAGATTGGCTTTCTGCATCTCGATGAGGATGATCAGCTTGTTATTAGCCATCTCCGAGTTCATCAGCGTCGGATTATAATAAATCTTCACGCCGGGAACGCCTGTCTGTTCCCTGATCTTCTGGTCAAAATCCGCGTCGAAGACCACGACGGCGTCGATCGTGCCCAATTCGACCGCCGCTTTCAACTCGGTCTCTTGATCCGGCTGGCTTTCTGTGTATTCGATGTTGCTTTCTTTGGCGGCGTCCAAAGCGAAATCAAACGATTCCGGGGCGTTGATAATGTGGACGACGCTGGTATGCTGTTCGACTTTGTCGACTTCCTTGCTCGCGATCACTCCGATGACTGCATAGATGAGGAACAGCATCAACCCGGGAAAGATGAGGGTCGAAAAGATAGTCCGGGGGAATTTGAAGATCTTGTCCATTTCCTTTTTAACGATCTTAAATACGTTCTTCACGGTACACCTCGCTGTAAAGGTCAAAGAAGATCTGTTCAATATCGGCGCCCGGATGGAAAGCCAGGATGTCGCTTACCTTGTCACAAAGGACGAGCCGGCCTTTAATGATGATCCCCACCCGGTCACAAAGTTTCTCGACCAGGTTCATGATATGGGTGCTGATGATGATCGTTTTCCCCGCAGCCCGCAGATCCTTCAGATAATCGGTCACGGTCTTCGCGGTCAGGACGTCAAGTCCGTTGGTCGGTTCGTCAAAGATGACGATGTCAGGGTCATGAACCAGGGATATGACGATGGAAACCTTTTGCTTCATGCCCGAGGACAGTTCTCCGATCTTGACTTCCGCGAACTTATCAATGCCAAACTTCTCAAACAGTTCCTTTTTCCGCGCCGTGCTGGTCGCTTCGTCGATATCATGCAGTTTGGAAAAATATCCAAATAGATAATTGGGGGTGAACTGATCCTCCAGTTTCAGTTCATTGGTCAGAAAGGCGATCCGGCGTTTGACCTCGACATCGTTTTTGACGTCGATACCGTCGACGGTGATCTCACCCTTGTCGGGTTTGATCAACGTCGCGATGCACCGCAGGGTCGTCGTTTTTCCCGCGCCATTCGGTCCAAGCAAGCCGAAGATCTCGCCGTGGTAAGTGGAAAAGGAAACGTCGTCCACTGCCGTCAGCTTCCGTTCGCTTGTATGGTTAAGTTTCATTTGCTTGCGGGAAAGAATAAAGGTTTTCGTGAGGTTCTTCACGATTAATGATTCGTTGCTCATTGCGTCCTTCCTTTCCATTCTATCATATAATACAAAATCGTCCCCGGGATGTCAAGAACAAAATGGGAAAATCTGATCCTGGAAAGCGGCGGTAAAAACCTGATTACGCATATCGGCGCGGTTTTTGTTTCTCATTTTTCAAAAATGGTGTATAATGTATGATATGATGCCAAAAACAAA
>DGDS01000023.1:0-1129 GCA_002385575.1 Caryophanales bacterium UBA3946
CTCATATGTATTGTAACATAACAAAAGTATGTGCTTGGTCACTCATTTTTGTATTGCATTTTTAGATGATTTATTGTATAATATTAATGCTTGCAGGTATAGTATAATGGTTATTATGTGGCCCTCCCATGGCTAAGATGCGAGTTCGATTCTCGTTACCTGCTCCATTGCTCATAAAGCCCTGATTCAGGATATCAGGGCTTTTTTCTTCTGATAACGTTTTTTAGAACAAAGGATCATTCTTGCGCAATGCGGAAAGATCAAAAATAGATTAACGTCAGCGTGTGAAAATTTATAATATAATCAGTCAACAAAAAGGGTATTTTCAGAAACGCAAAGATATTTGAAAAGGGGCGGAACAGGATGAACGAATACATTAATCTTGCGCTTGACAACATCGATCAGGAGCATATTTGTTGCGCGATTGGCGATCCAAAACACCAGGCGGGCGTTAATAATAAAAAAGAATGGATCAAATCCAAATTGGGCGAAGGACACGTCTTCAGAAAGCTTAACGCCAGAGGCAAAGCTTTTATCGAATATGAACCGGTGGAGACCGCCTGGGTCCCTATCCAGGGCAAAAACTATGAGTATATTTATTGCTTGTGGGTGGCCGGAAGTTTCAAGGGAAAAGGCATTGCCAAGGAATCGCTGGTATATGCAATCAATGATGCGAAAGCAAAGGACAGAAACGGTATCTGCACTTTAGTTACAAAAAAGAAGAAGCCTTTTTTAGAGGAGAAAAAGTTCTTCGAGCGCTATGGGTTTAAGGTTGTCAACGCGATTGATGATTATGAGTTGCTGGCGCTCTCATTTACCGATAGCGAACTGCCTTGATTCAACGAAACCGCATGGGCGATGACGATTGCGGATCAGGATTTCACGGTTTTTTATAGCAATGCCTGCCCCTATGTGGAATATGAAGCGAAGGAATTAATCAAATATGCCAATAAAAACAATATCAAGATAAATTTCATAAGAATCGATACCTTGGAAAAAGCGAAGAATGTCCCATGTGTGTTCAACAACTGGGCCAATTTCTATCAAGGTAAGTTCATTTCCAATACGATTTTGAACGCAAACTCTTTCGCAAAACTACTGTCCGAATACAATACTAATACAATACTAA
>DGDS01000023.1:1261-19231 GCA_002385575.1 Caryophanales bacterium UBA3946
TACAATACTAATACAATACTAATAAATGAGGAAGTGGCATATGAATGATGTAAGCCTTATGGTTCAAGTCCCATAAGGCATTTTTATTCCACCACATATTTACACTATCGTCTATCCGGTTATTTATGGTATAATGCATATGGTTGAAGAAAATACAAAAAAGGCAACCCAAAACCTTTGATTGTTTGTCTTATTGTATAAAAGAACCTCATATTAATATGTGAGAGAGAGGAAAAGCGAATGAAGAAGTTTTTGATTGCGGCGCTGATTGTCCTGCTGATGGGTTTCATTAATATTGGTGTTATCGCTTATGACCAAACTGTCCCGCTTCCGGAAGAACCCGTCTTATATAAGACGGATAAGGCGGAATTCAGGGGGGTATGGATTTCCACCTATACGAGCGACGTTCCGACTTACAAGGGCGAAGCGTCTTTCAAAGCCAGCATGAACAGCGTGTTTGAAGTAATGGAACACTTCAAGCTTAACGCGATGGTTTTCCATATCAGGACGCACAATAACGCGCTGTACAAGTCGAAACTCAATCCCGTGGCCAGTTGGTGGAAGACCGTCAATTTTGACGAGTTTGATCCGCTGGCGTGGCTGATCGACGAGTGTCACAAGCGCGGAATCGAATTCCACGCCTGGATGAATCCCTATCGCTTGGGAAATGATCATTATTACGGCTCGCCGCTTCCGGCTGCCAATCCCCAAAACGATCGAAACAACGTCCTCGTCGATATCCTGAATCCGGGAATTCCGACGGTCCGGTCGTTCTTGGTTTCCACCGTCATGGAAGTGGTGGAAAATTATGATGTGGACGCTATCCACTTTGACGATTATTTTTACCAGCAACTCTATTCCAGCACCGGTTCAATCCTCGACGAAGCGGATCAGGAGACGTTTCTGATGTACCCCGGGAATTACAACACTTCGAGCACCGTTGATAAGGCCAACTGGCGCCGCGAACAGGTCAACCTGCTCATCGAGGGCATCAGCATGGCCATAAAGAAATACAACGCCAAAAATGGTAAACACGTGCAGTTCGGGATTTCCCCGACCGGCATTTATCGCAACGGCGACGGCATCATCACCTACGACGATGAAGGCAAACCGATCACCACCGGCTCGGCCACCAACGGGCAGGAGCATTACGCCTCGTATCTGTACGCCGACAGTCTCAAATGGATCTCCGAAGGCTGGCTGGACTACATCATCCCTCAGAGCTATTGGGCTACCGACCATAGCGTCGCTTCCTATTATGACGTCATGGGCTGGTGGGACCAGGTCGTAAAATATCTGGATGTCAACCTTTATTCCGGAATCGGCGTATACCAGGCGAACGAAGCGCATCGGTTTGGCTGGATGTACGATCCGACCGAATTGTACAAGCAACTGGATTTTATCCAGCAATCGGAGAATATCAAGGGCGCGTGTTTTTACTCGTACAAACACTTGGAAAAGGCATATAAGAACGATCGAACTCTCTTTTCCACCCAACAACTTGCCAACATCGGGACGGCGATCTGGCGCGAGAAACGGCTGCTCCCGCCTATCAAGAGCATGGCGCCGGTTGTGCCGGATCAGGCGGAAAACTTCACGGTCAGAAACAACGTCCTTACCTGGACCCGGGCGGAAAACGCGAAGTTTTACATCATTTATCGGGACACGGAAGAAGTGATATTTACGGACAGACAGATCATCGCCGTAGTGGGCGGAAATGACGACGTGCTCGAATACCGGGACAATGCGCGCGGCGACTATGATTACGGCATCCGCGCGATAAGTCCCACTTACGCCCTCGGCGAAGGGATAAAACCCATCTCCAACACTTATAATCCGGTATATGAGATCACCTTTTACATCGACGGAGAACTGGTCGCATCCTACAATTCCAACGAGGAGTTCGAGTTGCCGGCGATTCCGCCCAAGGAGGGCTACGACCAGGTTCCGCCCATTTGGAGCATCACCGACTTTTCCAAGATCACATCCGACACCCGGGTCGACGCAATCTATCACATTAACGAATACGAAATCAAATTTTATGACAAGGACGGAAACGTCTTTACGAGTCTGACCCTGGAACACGGCGCTACGATCACCGCTCCGGAACTGCCCGAGGTCGCAGGATATGAATTCAAGGGATGGAACACGGAGTTTTCCGTCGCGACGGACGACATGGAAATCAGGCCGATATATGAAAAATTGCCGGACGATAACCCGCCCGACGACGACCCGGAGGTTGAACGCAAACCGCTTTTCTCCTGTGATTTGTTTTATCACGATTCGGCCCTTGCTCCGCTTAGCATGATACTTTATATGTACTTGCGTAGAAAAAGAAAACTATAGATCAAACAGGTAATCGGTTATGTCAGCGGTTTTGCCTGACATGGCATAAGGTGAAAATATGGACAACACACATCAGGATAAAATGGCGGTCCTTGACCGGATCATCGCAATGATCAGCCTACCGGAAGAAGTCGTCACAAAGGTCAAAGCGGCGTTTGTGGGGATCGAGCTGGAAGAATATGCGGAAGAAATCGGCAATCTTCTGGACATCAGGACCGCGTATTCCGCCTGGCAGTGCCTCAAGGAAAAACTCATAAGCGATCCCGGAAACATGAAGATGCTCGCCCTGATGCTGTATGCCTTGTCCTACACATATGAGAAGTACCGAAGTGCGGGCATCGACGATGATGTCTTCGTTGCGACGATGGGGTGTTTCAATCGCTTCCTGCACGAATACCATGACGGTTACGAGGAATGGGTTTTTGACCGCGACTGGTGGACGTTCCGGCAAACCGCGATGACGGTTTTCCGGCTCGGCGAACTGGAATATGAGATGAAAAGCATCGATATTGACCGCTATATCTCGATCCATATTCCTTCCGACGCGGTATTTTTGCCGGAAAAGGTGAAGGCCTCGCTGCTTGCATCCCGCGCCTTTTTCCGCGCGCACTTCCCCGATTATGAAAACGTAGAATACCGGTGCAGCAGTTGGCTGTTAAGTCCCGCCCTGAAAACACTCCTCCCGCCACAATCCAACATCCTGGCGTTCCAATCGCTTTTCACGCTGACAGGAGAAGATTACAGCGGTTCCGGCTATATCACATGGGTCTATAAGCGCAAATACGACGACTATCGGGAATTGCCGGAGGAAACGACCCTGCAGAGAAACCTGAAGCAATACCTGCTTTCCGGGGAGGTCCTCAGCGTCGGTAAAGGTGTTTTGAAAAAAGAACTTGTTTTCGAAAATGAAAACCAGCCGTTTTGAACGGCTGGTTTTTTATATGTCGATTCTGAAAAACATCTTGACCAACAACCCGATCGCAAACGATATCACGGCGACGCCGAGGCTGATGGCGCACATCTGGAAGAACCGTTTCTTAAACGACAGGTCCTTGGCGACGGAAATGTAGAAGTTAAAGATGAAGATGATGAAGATCACGGCGAACAGCATCACGCCGAGCGCAAGGAATCGGTTCCCGGCAAACAGAAGATAGGGAAGGATCAGGATGGCGACTGTCACGACATAGGCGCAACCGGTGTAAAGCGCCGACTTGAGGGCATTTTTGTTTCCGTCGGCCTTGGCGCTGAGATATTCGCTTGCGGCCATGGAGAGGCTGGCCGCGATCCCCGTGATCAACCCGGAAAGCGAGATGATCCGGCTGTCGGCGAGCGCGAAAGTAAGACCCGCCAGGGTTCCCGTCAACTCCACGAGCGCGTCATTCAGCCCGAGGACGATCGAGCCGACGTAACTCAGCCGTTCCTCGTTAAGCATGTTGATCAGTTCGTGTTCATGTTCGTTTTCTTCCTTAATGATCATTTCCGCTTCCGGAACCGCCTCCGCAATCAGCGCATAATTCTTCTGAGCCCGATCTTCCTTCCGTTCGAGGATCTTCAGGGTGAAGGTATAACCGAAAAGGAAACAGAGCACGCGGTAGTAAAAGATCTTGAACTTGTTCGGTTTGATCTGTAAGCCGGTGTATCTCCCCCAGATTTCCGCATGCGCCTTTTCCTGCAAGGCGATCCGTTTAAGTATTTCCCGGTCCTGCTCGTTTTTAAGTCGCCGGGCGATCAGCGTGTAGATATGGTACTCAGTGATCTCGTTTTTCTGCATCTGCCTTAATTGTTTCACAATTGCTTTCGATACCATGGCAACCTCCTCATTTTTTATCAATTATAACACAAAGTCCCGCTTTCCGAAAGCGTAAAACAACGCTAAACCTTTTAAAAACCATCCGCGAAAATATCTCCGCATGCTTATTGAGATATTTCGTCATTAATGATATAATCTTTTCGGAGAAGAGAAGAAGAAAGGTACATGATGATATGGAAATTATACTTACGGGTAATGATCTTACTCTGGAACAATTCGTCGCCATCGCCCGCAACCGGGCGAAAGTCGCCCTTTCGCCAGAGGCCGCTTCCGCGATCGCGGCGGCACATCAGAAAATCAACGCCATCGTGGCTTCAGGAGCGACCGTCTACGGCATCAACACCGGTTTTGGAAAACTGAGCAACGTCGCCGTCGGACGCGATGAACTGGAAAAGCTGCAGGTGAACCTGCTCAAGTCGCACGCCTGCGCGGTCGGCGCGCCGCTTTCAGTCGATGCCGTGCGCGGCGCGATGCTCCTGCGAGCAAATGCCCTGGCGAAGGGGTACTCGGGCGTGCGTCCCGTTGTGGTCGAACAATTGCTGGCATACCTTAATCAGGATATCATCCCGGTCGTCCCCTCAAAAGGTTCGCTTGGCGCAAGCGGCGACCTCGCGCCCCTCGCCCATCTTGCCCTGACGCTGTTGGGGGAAGGCGAGGTGCTTTATAAAGGAAAACGCATGGAAACAATGGCGGCGCTTACGGCCGCCGGACTGACGCCACTGGCATCGCTTGCGCCGAAGGAAGGGCTTTCGCTCATCAACGGTACGCAGATCATGACGGCGATCGGGGCTTTGGCCTTGCATGACGCGCTGATGCTTACGAAAGCGGCGGATATCGCCGGGGTGCTTTCCCTGGAGGCGCTGCTTGGCATCAGGGACGCTTTTTCGGCGGAGATCCATTCCGTCCGGCCCCATGCCGGCCAGGTCGCGACCGCGCGCAACATCCTGAGGCTGACGGAAGGGAGCGCTTATCTCGATGCGACGAAAAGCCGCGTCCAGGACGGCTATTCCCTCCGTTGCATCGCCCAGGTCCATGGGGCAAGCCGCGACGCCTTCGCTTACGTCCAAAGGGTGGTGGAAACGGAGTTCAACTCCGCGACTGACAACCCGCTCGTGTTTGCGGGGGAAAAGGTGATATCCGGCGGAAACTTCCACGGCCAGCCACTGGCCCTGGCTTTTGACTTTATGAAGATCGCTGCGGCGGAACTTGCGAGCATCGCGGAGCGCAGGATCGAACGGCTCGTCAATCCCTACCTTAACGAGGGGCTGCCGGCGTTCCTCGTTGCCAGTCCTGGACTCAACTCCGGGTTCATGATCGTCCAGTACAGCGCCGCCTCCCTCGTGAGCGAGAACAAAGTTCTTGCCCATCCGGCCTCGGTTGATTCGATCCCGAGCTCGGCTGGGCAGGAGGACCATGTCTCGATGGGGGCGATCGCGGCGCGGGGTGCCGCCGAAATCGTAAACAACGCCGTCTATGTCATCGCCATGGAACTGTTCGCGGCGGCGCAGGCATTGGATTTGCGCGGGAAAAGACAGATGGGAAAGGGCTCTGCGGTTGCTTACGAACTTTTGCGTAAAGAAGTCCCCTTCGTTGAAAACGATACGGTCATGCATCTGTACATTGAAAGCATCGCCGCCTTCGTCAAAAGCGGTAAACTCGTCCGCGCGGTCGAAACGAAAATCGGAAAACTGGAGTGAAAACGATGGAAAACAAGGGAATTGGGAAAGCGATGAGGATGACGCTTGCGAATATATTCCCGGAATTGCCGGATTATCCGGAATTCGATCCGGCGATCCGGCGGGCGCCGAAGCGCGAGTTCACGCTCAATGAGCGCGAGACCGCGCTTGCCCTGAAAAACGCGCTCCGCTATATCCCGCCGGAATGGCAGGAGAAGCTTGCGCCCGAATTCCTGGAGGAACTGCTGACCCGGGGGCGGATCTACGGATACCGTTTCCGGCCGCGGGAACGGATCTACGGGAAACCGATCGACGAATACCGGGGCCGGACGCTTGCGGGCAAGGCCTTGCAGGTGATGATTGATAACAACCTCGATCCCGAGGTCGCCCTTTATTCTTATGAACTTGTGACTTATGGGGAAACGGGTAGCGTCATGCAGAACTGGATGCAGTACCACCTGATCAAGCGTTATCTGGAGGAAATCGGCGAGGATGAGACGCTGGTCGTGGCCTCCGGGCATCCGCTGGGCGTTTTTCCGTCCGCGCCGACCGCTCCGCGCGTCATCATCACCAACGGACTGATGGTCGGCTTATATGACGATCTTGACAACTGGAACCGAGCGGCCGCGCTCGGCGTTGCTTCCTATGGGCAGATGACGGCCGGGGGCTGGATGTACATCGGTCCTCAGGGGATCGTCCATGGCACTTATTCGACGTTATTGAACGCCGGCCGAAAAGTCCTGGGCATTCCGGCGACCGGCAACCTGGCGGGGCGTTTGTTTGTTTCCAGCGGTCTCGGCGGGATGAGCGGCGCTCAGGGCAAGGCGTGTGTGATCGCGGGCGGCGTCGCGGTGATCGCGGAAGTGGACTATTCGCGGATCGAGACCCGCAAGCGCCAGGGCTGGATCGACTGCGTCGCCAATGCTCCTGCCGAAGCCTTCCAACTTGCCCGCCAGGCCATGGAAAACAAGGAAGCGCAGGCGATCGCCTTTTACGGAAACGTCGTCGACTTGCTTGAATATGCCGCCGACAACGGGATCAAAATCGACCTTTTGAGCGACCAGACCTCGTGCCATAATGCCTACGACGGCGGATACTGTCCGGTTGGGATCGATTTTGAAACCCGGACCGAGTTACTTAAGACCGATAAGCCCAGGTTCCGCAGCCTGGTCGATGCCAGCCTCCGGCGCCATTTCCAGGCGATCAAAAGGCTGACGGAAGCAGGCGCGTATTTCTTCGATTACGGGAACAGTTTTCTCAAGGCGGTATATGACGCCGGCGTGAAGGAAATCTGCCGCGACGGTGAAAACCCGCTCGGCGGTTTCATCTGGCCAAGTTATGTCGAGGACATCATGGGACCGCTCTTGTTCGATTACGGCTATGGCCCGTTCCGCTGGGTCTGCCTTTCCGGAAAGGATGAGGATTTAGATGCGACCGATGCGGCGGCGCTAGCTTGCATTGATCCCGACCGCCGCTATCAGGATTATGACAATTACCACTGGCTGCGCCGGGCGAAGGAGAACAACCTCGTCGTCGGCACGAAGGCGCGGATCCTTTATCAGGATGCGGACGGCCGAACGCGCATCGCCTTCAAGTTCAACGAACTTATCCGCAAAGGTGTGATCGGTCCGGTGATGATCGGCCGCGACCACCACGACCCCGGCGGTACCGACTCACCCTTCCGGGAAACGGCCAACATCAAGGACGGGTCGAACATCATGACCGATACCGCAACCCATGTCTTCGCCGGCAACGCCGCACGCGGAATGACGCTGGTGGCGCTGCACAACGGCGGCGGCGTCGGCATTGGGAAAGCCATCAACGGCGGTTTCGGATTGTTGCTGGATGGGACGGAGCGGACGGATGCGATCATCAAAAGCGCAATCAACTGGGACGTGATGGCGGGCGTCGCCCGTCGCGCCTGGGCCCGCAATCCCGCCGCGCTTGCGGTGGCGGCCGAATACAACCAGGCCGGAGGCCGGATCACGCTTCCGTATTTGACGGAGGAAGATGTGATCGACCGGCTGGTCGCGGAAAACTACGTGCCGGGAGGTAAATGAAATGGATGCAAACAGGAAAATCGTCCAATGCGTGCCTAACTTCTCCGAAGGACGCGACCTGAAAAAAATAGAGGAAATCGTGGCGCCGTTGCGGAATCGGGAAGGATTCAAGCTGATCAGCTGCGAACCCGACCCCAGTTACAACCGCACCGTCGTCACGCTGCTCGGGGAACCGGAGGTGATGATCGAACCGCTCTTGATGTTTGTGAGCAAGGCGGCGGAACTGATCGATCTGAACCATCACCGGGGCGAGCATCCGCGGATGGGAGCGGTCGACGTCGTTCCCTTCGTGCCGATCAAAAACATCACGATGGCGGAATGCGTGACCTTTGCCCGTAGACTCGGCGAACAAATCGCCGCCCGTAAGCAGATCCCCGTCTTTTTGTACGAGGAAGCGGCCTCGTCTCCGACCCGCCAGAATCTCGCCGACATCAGGAAGGGCGAATTCGAAGGTATGCGGGAGAAGATCAAGCGGCCGGAATGGCGTCCCGACTACGGTCCGGCGGAAATCCATCCGACGGCCGGAGCCGTCGCCGTCGGCGCCCGGGCGCCCTTGATCGCGTATAATATAAGTCTTGGAACTAATGATATTGGAATTGCTAAAGAGATCGCGAAAACGATCCGGCATTCAAGCGGCGGATTTCGTTACGTCAAGGCCGGGGCAGCCCGCCTCGAGGGCCGCGACATCGTCCAGGTGACGATGAACCTGACCGATTACCGTTACACCGCGATCTACCGCGTCTTTGAAGCGGTCAAGGCGGAAGCGAAGCGCTACGGCGTTGCCGTCCTCGGCAGCGAAATCGTGGGAATGCTTCCGCTTCAGGCGGCGCTCGACAGCCTCGCCTATTATCTCGGCATACCAGAACTTCCCGCGGTAAAAATCTTAGAGACGCACCTGTTGGGGGAATGATGGACAACTTCGTCGTACACAATATCGGGATGCTGGCGACTCCGGTGGGCGCGGAAGCAAAAGCAGGCCGGGCGATGGCGGATCTTATCGTCATCGAAGACGCTTATCTGGCGGTTGCGTCCGGGAAGATTATCGCAATCGGCGCCGGTGACGGTCATCAACAATTACCGGGAGAAAGAATCGATGCCGGTGGCGGGCTTGTGACGCCCGCGCTGATCGACGCCCACACGCACCTGGTGTTTGCGGGGAGCCGCGAAGGCGAAATGCGCAAGCGGCTGGAAGGAGCGACTTACCTGGAGATCCTTTCCGCCGGCGGCGGAATCCACTCCACCGTCGCCCATACGCGTAAAGCAAGCGCGGACGAACTTTACCGCGCGGCGCGGGATACCCTGCAGAAAATGCTTTTACTGGGCATCGGTACCGTCGAAGTGAAAAGCGGTTACGGCCTTGACAAGGAAAATGAACTGAAGATCCTCCGCGTCATCAACCGGCTGGACAAGGAAGGCCCGCAGCGGCTTGTGGCGACTTATCTTGGGGCGCACGCGCTGCCGGCGGAATATAAAAACGACCGCGCCGGTTACATCGCGCTGGTCAAAGAGACGCTTGATGAGATAAAAAGGGAGGAACTCGCCGGGTTTTGCGACGTATTCTGTGAAAACGGGGTTTTCACGGTCGCCGAAAGCCGGGAGATCCTCGAATATGCGCGCGCTCTTGGCCTTAAGACCCGCGTTCACGCCGATGAAATGACGAGTCTCGGCGGCGCGAAATTGGCCGCGGAGTTGGGGAGCGCGTTTGCGGACCATTTGCTGGCGGCGGGGGACGATGATTTCGAACGGCTGGCCGCCGCTGGGGTCATCGCCATCATCCTGCCCTTGACCGCGTTCTTCCTCGGTAAGCCTTTCGCCCGCGTCCGGGCGATGATCGATCACGGCGTCGCGGTGGCGATCGCGACCGATTACAATCCCGGAACTTCGCCGTCATACAACCTGCCCCTGGCGATGCAGATGGCGGTCCACGGCGCCGGGATGATGCCGGCCGAAGCCTTGACCGCGGCGACTCTGAATCCGGCTGCCGGTCTCGGTCTCGCCACACACAAAGGAACGCTTGAAGTCGGGAAAGACGCCGATTTTATCATTCATGACTGCCCAAACCTCGATTATTTCTTTTACCGCTTCGGGGAAAATCGCGTCCGCGACGTTTATCTTGACGGCCGGGCGGTCGTGAAAAACGGGAGATTGCTATGAATATCGCTGATTTGAAGATAAACGACTTTATCGGGAAACTGGAAAGTGCCGCGCCGACGCCTGGTGGCGGAAGCGTGTCCGCGCTTGCGATCGCCTTGGGAATCTCGCTCGTGCAAATGGTCATAAACATCTCCGTTTCCAAGAAGAAATTCAAGGCTTTGCCCGAGAATGACCAGAGCGAAGTCTTCGCGGCGGCGGAAGCGCTCGCCGGATTTAAGGAAGAAGCGCTTGGTTTGGCTGACCGTGACGCTGAGGCGTACACGGAAGTGCTTTCCGCTTTTAAACTACCGCAGGAAAGCGAAACGGAAAAAGCCGCGCGCATGCAAGCTATCCTCTCCGCCACCCTGAAAGCCGCGGACGTTCCCCTTAAGACCGCAGATGTCGGTTATACTGCCCTGTTTAAGACGCAGGTCGTCTATCCCTACGCCCATAAAAACGCCATTTCCGATCTCGGGGTCGGGGTGAAGCTGATTACCGCCGGTATTGCCGGCGCCGCGATGAACGTGCGCATCAACATGAAGGATTTTCCGGACGCTTCCGTAGAAAAAGAATACCTGGAAAAAATCGAAACGCTGGAAAAGACGGCGCGTCAGGCCGGGGAAGTCGTGCTTGCCTTCGTTGCCCGGAACCTGTAACGGGGGCGTCGATGAAACACTACCGCACCGCCAAGTATTCGGACGAGCGCATCAGCGCGGTTACGGAGCCGGCTCCGACCGCGGTCACAGCCCTGGTCAGCGCCGATCCCCGGCACCGCTACCAGAAGATCCTCGGGTTCGGCGGGGCCTTTACCGAAGCCAGCGCCTATAACCTGTCCCGCGTCGATGTGAGCGTCCGGGAAAAGGCGCTCCGGGCTTATTTCGATCCCGAGACGGGTCTGGGATATAACCTCGGCCGAGTCAGCATCCACAGCTGCGATTTCTCCCTGGGCAACTATACCTATGTGGACGAGAATGATTTTGAACTTCAAAGTTTTTCGATCGCCCGCGATCGCTGGCTCGTCATCCCGATGATCAGGGAAGCGCTCGCGCTGGCGCAGGAGGAAGCATATATCGTGGCCTCGCCCTGGTCGCCGCCGGGATGGATGAAGGATACCGGCAAGATGAATTACGGCGGCCGCCTGCGGAAGGAATGCCGCGCCGTTTGGGCGGACTATTACACCAGATTCATCCGCGCCTATGAAGAGGCCGGGGTGCCGATCTGGGGACTCACAGTTCAAAACGAGCCCGCATCCGTCCAACGGTGGGAATCCTGCCTTTACAGCAAGGAAGAAGAACACGACTTCGTCCGCGATTATCTCGGCCCGGCGCTTGTGAAGGCCGGTTACGGCGATAAGAAACTCCTCATCTGGGATCATAACCGCGATTTCCTTGTCGAACGGATAACGGCGATATTGTCCGATCCCGACGCCGCGCGCTTTGTTTGGGGCATCGCGTTCCACTGGTATGTCTCGGAAGATTTTGCGCAGGTCGGAGAAGCGCACCGGTTGTTTCCGGACAAACACCTGCTTTTCACCGAAGGCTGTCAGGAAGGTCCGCCGCGCATCGGCGCCTGGGAAACCGGGGAACGCTACGGCCGGAACCTGATCGGCGATTTCAACAATTACAACGAAGGATTCATCGACTGGAACCTTTTCCTCGACGAGACCGGCGGACCGAATCACGTCAACAACCTCTGTGACGCGCCGATGATCATCAAGGTCGGACCGGAAGAAATCGTTTATCAAAGTTCCTATTATTACATCGGTCATTTTTCACGTTTCGTAAGACGCGGAGCTATGAGGATCGCGTCTTCCGCCGATGATGACCGCCTGTTGACATGCGCTTTCGTCAACCCCGACGGGTCGGTCGTGCTCGTGATCATGAATCAAAGCGAGGACGACATCGCGGTAAAATACGAAGTCGGGGATCTTACGACCGGGATAGTCGTAAAAAGACGTTCGATTTCAACGCTTGTGATATGATGGATGAAAAAGCGGTTACGGGATAACCCCGAACCGCTTTATTTTATTGACCGGTTGGGTCCTCGATCAACGTCGCGAAGATCAGACTGTGCTGGTGCCCGAAATCGAAAGAAGTACGGCCGTTAACTAAATGGACATGGCGTCCGCCGCCGACATTGTAAGCAGGCCCGGAAAACAGGCAGATGAAGTGATGGTGACCGGCGTCATCGTCGGTACGAGTCATGATCTCATGAACATGGCTGTTCGCATACGGGATAGCCGGACCGGACACCCCGGCAAAGCGGTGGTTGTGACGGTCTTCGCCGGCAAACCTGGTCGATCCGAGAAACTCGTGGACATGCGCTTCCTTGTTTCTTTTGTTATTGTGCATAGGAAAACAATAATGCATTAATGAATTTTCACCCCTGTCTTAATATATTCGCGGTTTTCCAATCGGTAAAGGGAATAGTCCACCGGGAGAAAAATCGTTGCTGATGATTGAATTTGCCGGGCTTTTTTGGTATCATATTTATGTAAAAAGAGAGACAAACAAGAAAAGAGGGAGTACTATGAAAGCTAGACGCGTTTTGGCTCTTTTCCAGACGCTTTTTATTCTGTTGCTTGCGGTATGTTTCCTGCCGACGCCGCTTAAGGCGGCCTCGAGCACCGGACTAGGCGATATCGGCTATACCGAGAAGCGCGATATCGCGACTGGTGTCGAACTCGAGTACGTGATGGGCACCAACAATCACGGCGAGCAGAAGGCCTATACGGTCGAGATCGCCAAAGGGGCGCTCGTCCCGAAGGCGACCTATGGCACCTACGTATACGGCGGTGAAAAACTGACGGCCATGACCGCCATGGAAGAAGCAAAGGTCGGAAAGAAAATCGTTGTGGCGATAAACGGCGACTTCTACGACACGAACAACGGTATCCCGCTCGGGATCATGATCGTGGACGGGCGGTTCGTGACGTCGGGAACGAGCTTCAACTCGTGGAACATCATCGGCTTTAAGGTCGATGGGAGCGTCGTCTACGGGCGACCGAAGATCGCGATAAAGCTAAACGACGGTACGCGCGACCTTACGATCAATTATCTGAACAACGACCGGAAATTCGACGAGTCGGCGTTGTACCTTTATACGGGCGACTTCGGCACGACGACGAAATCGACGCACCCCGGTAAGGAAGTGCGCTTAAACGTCACAAGCGGCGAGTTCCGCCTTGGCGGAACGGTTACCGCGACGGTCGAGAGTACCGGAACCAATAACTTGACGATCGGCGAAGGACAAATCGTGCTCGCGGCGGCGGGAGCGAAGGCGCAGGAATTAAACGACCTCACTCCCGGTAAGACGGTCACGATCTCCCTGATCGATGAGAATCCGTCTATGGGTTGGAGCGAGGTCGTCCAGGCGATCGGTTATAACGAAGTGCTTGCGGAAAACGGCGTCCTGAAGCCGGTTACCGAGTCCAACACCGACGTCCATCCCCGCAGCGCCATTGGCGTCAAGGAAGACGGCACGATCGTGCTCTTCCAGGTCGACGGCCGCCAGCCCGGCTGGAGCCAGGGACTTACTTATAAGCAGATTGCTGAGCATCTTGTCTACCAGAAGGGTTGTAAGCTGGTCGTCAACCTTGACGGAGGCGGCTCTTCGACCCTGACTGCCCGCCTGCCCGGCAATACGACGGCGGAGATCCTCAATTCCCCGTCCGACGGCGTCGAGCGGTCGAATTCCAACGCTTTGCTTTTCTTCACGGATAAAACCGCGGATGAAACCAAGACGCCCGCGCTGCTTCATACCTATCCCAACAACCTCGTAATCCTCGAGGGCGCGACGGTCCAGATCGAAACAAAGGCGACCGACGCCGAGTATTTCCCTGTTCCGACGCCGTCCAACCTGATATACGAAGTCGGCGGCGATATTGGCACCATTGATAACAAAGGCCTTTTCACGGCGAAACAGGGCACGGGCACGGGAACGATCACCGTCCGCTCCGGAAACCTGAGCCGGACGATGCAGATCACGGTCGTTGATTCAGTCACCAACATCATCTGCGACCGGACCTACCTGTCCCTTTCTCCGGGTGACCGGGTGGAAATCACGCTTTCCGCCTTCAAGGACGGGATGCCGATCACCGCTTCCAACTCCTCCTTTACCTGGGAACTTTCGACCCCGGTTCTGGGTAAGATCGAAAACGGTGTATTCACTGGAACGACGGGCAGCGCCGCCGGATTCATCTATATTTCCTACAAGGATTTCCGGTTGGAAATTCCGGTCGAAGTCGGAAAACAGCCGGTGATGATCTCGACCTTCGAGGATGCCGTCATGGGCAGTAACTGGCTGCAGACGATTGAAAACCCCGGCAACGGCGGCGTCGGCACCGTTTCAGTCAATACTGACGAACGTTTCGTGAAGTTTGGGGAAAAATCGCTGCGCATCGATTACGACTTCTCGCGCGCCGTTGGCACGACGAGCGTCACCGCTCATTTCAGTTCGACATATTATACCTTGGAAGGCTATCCGAGCCATATTGGAATGTGGGTCCATGGCGATGGCAGCGGCGCCACGGTCCGAATCATGGTCATCGACGGAAGCGGCACGACTCAGTATATCTCGTTCATGCCCGATGTCGTCACCTGGGAAGGCTGGAAATACATCGAAGCCGAAATCCCGGCCGGTCTGCCGACGCCGTTAAGGATCCGCTATCCGATCCGGGTGATGTCGGTCAGCGGGACCGCGAAAGGCTCGGGAACCCTTTATTTCGATAACATCCGTGCCGTTTACGGCTTCCGCAACGACGATAAGCTCGAACCGCGCGTTTCCGAACTCACTCCCGCGGATGGGACGGTCGTTGAAAGCAACCAGCCGACGATCAGCGCCAGGATCTGGGACGAAGCGGATGAGGATGGGATCATTACCGGCATCAAGAAATCGGCGGTGAAAATGTGGATCAACGAGGCGCCGGTTTCCAACCTAATCCTCACCGACAACCCCGACGGGACGATCACCGCCAACTATACGCCCTCGGCGTTGAACCTGCTCCGCCCCGGACCGCAGGTCGTGAAGCTCCGCGTCGAGGATAATTACGGGAATATCACGATCAAAAGCTGGCAGTTCTACGTCGCCGGTGATTACGTCGGTGTCGGCGCCATTCTGCCGCAGAATCCGATGATCTATGCCGGTGACCTCTTCGCCTACACGATCACGGCGAACACTTACCAGGGATTTGAGAAATTCGAAGGTACGCTCTTCTTTAACCATAAATCCCTGGAGATCGTCAGCGTCGCCAAGGGCGATTCCAAGATCACGCTTGGGGCGATAAATCTTGCGAATGCCAATTCCTCCGGCAAGCTTGCCCTGACCGCAACGGGCATGGATAAACTGACACAGCCGGAGCATAAGAAACTGATCGTGATCACGTTCAAGACGAAGGACGGTTTCCGCGGGAATTCCGACACGGCCATCGAATTCCGGAACGTCCGCGTCAAGGAGGCCGGCTACGCCACGCCGAACGTGTGCTTATTGCCGGCGTATGAAGCGAAGATCAATTACCGATATATCCTTTCCTATGTGACCTCGACGGTCGGCCGTCCGCTTACCCTCAAGGTGACCGACCAGGAGATGAATCCAGTCAAGGACGCGTCGTTTGTGGTCGAGGGCGTCAACATCACGCCTACCGCCCGGACAAACGCCGACGGCATCGCCGTCCTTAGCGAGTTTTCTTCCCTGCCCGCCGATACGAGTTTTACCGTGCATGCGCTTAAAGGCTCCTATTACAGCGAAAAAGTGAGCATCACGATGGTCAAAAGCCTAGGCGACGGCAATCCCTTTAACATCGTCCTCACCGCCGGCGCCGACGCGTCCCGAAGCGTCGTCATCTCCTGGCAGACGAGCCTGGATGCGATCGATTCGCGTGTCCTCTACCGGCGGAAGGGAACGTCCAACTGGCAGACGGTGACTGAAGGTCTGACCAGGGAAGTCCACGTCGTGAGCGGCTCGGTGATGCGCGAGTATCTTGCCCACAAGGTGACGCTTACGGGTCTCGAACCGGCAACGGAATACGAATACTGGGTCGCCCCGGTCCCGACGGAGGCGGGTGCGGAACCCCAGGCCTATCTGACCTTCAAGACCGCGCCGGCCGGGGATATCAGCCTCTTGTTCCTCGGCGACCCGCAAAACTCCTCGGTCACCGGCTATGAAGTGACGAAGAAACTGATCGACGCGGCGTTGTTTGAAAATCCCGCCCTTTCGGCGCTCCTCATCTCCGGCGACATCGTCGACGATGCCAACATGTACTCGCAATGGCAGGCGTTTGCGCAGGTGCTTTCGCCCTACGTGAGCTCGATGATCACGATCGCCGCGAGCGGGAACCATGACGTCATCCGCAACTACGGCGACCCGTTCGCCTGGACCTTCCCCGGTCCCGGTAACGCCGTCGACGTCCTGGGCACCTGCTACTACGTGGAATTGGGCGCGGCCGGCATCGCCGTCATCGACACCGAAACGCCATCGGCTTATACGGCGCAGGCGGAATGGTTGCAGAGGGTCATGGCCGCTTCGAGGAAGAAGTTCAAGATCGTCCTCATGCACCGCAGTCCTTACGCCGCCAACTACGACGAACCGCATGTTCGCGACTTCTGGCCGGCGATCTTTGACACGGCGGGCGTGGATCTCGTTCTTTCCGGGCATGACCACGTTTATAACAGCACGGCGATGTATGACGGCGAAAGGGTGAACGTTCCCTACGGTACCGTCTACGTTGTCGGCGGTTCCGGCGGCTCGAAGTTCTACAACGCCAACAACCTTGACCGGCGGCCCTGGATCGATTTCCTCTATGACGAAGACAATCCTGTCTTTACGACGATCGACATCAGGGGCGACGTCTTGACCCTTAACTCTTATGAGTATGTTTCAAACACGGCGACGCAGATCAACCGCGTCGTCATCGACAAGGGGAAAAACGTCGCGGCAAGCATCAGGATCGATAACCCGATTACCGCCCTGGCGCCGGGCGCCGAATATGCTTTCACGGCCACGCTTCTTGACAAGGCGGGCGCGGTGTTTACCGGCGAAGTGTCCTGTCGATTAAAGAATGAGGTCGTAGGCGTGAGTATATCCGAAGCCGGCGTACTGAACATCGCTTCCGGCTTCAGCGAGGTCAGGGAAATCGAGATCGAGTTCGCTTTCGAAAGCGTCCGCGCCACCGTCAAACTAACCATTTACGGTTGCCTTTCTTCGCCGTCGGAAACCCTGGCTTACCTCATGAACAGGCATAATGGACACATAGAAGAAGTATATAAATAAAATATTCCAGTGAACTGATACATGTGAAATAGTCAGGAAAATGAAGCAAACCATCAATGCTTGCCTTCAATATTTCTTTGAAGGCAAGCATTTTTATTTATCTTAAAAAAAAGCCATAAATTAATTGCTTTTTGGATAAATTTGTTATATGATTTTGTTGTATCGATGCATATTTATAGCATTTAGTATGTGTATGATTGATAAACATGAAAGGAGATATTTGTAAAACAAAGGTCTTTTACTAGAAGATAATTAGATATATGTAGTGGGTCTTAGGATAGGCGGTTTTATAAAAAACCAGGGGCAACAGGTTCAATTTATAATGTTCAAGAATTTGAAACACTAACCGTCTTATTGTATTTACAATATAGAGGTTGGGGATGTGGTTTTTTTGAATTCTGTTAAAAAGTTATCGCCATCTACTTAATTTAGCTTTTATCTATAAGTAAGATATGAAAATATTCTAATACCCCTACCGTTTAAGGTAATGGGTTGGGATGTTTTTGTACATATACCCAAGCCAACCGTTTTATTATGAAGTTGGCTTTTTATTTTTTACTTTGTAATAACATATTAGGTAATTTACTGTTGAAACAGTTATATAAAAAAAAATAAGGAGGCACAATAGTGAAGAATTCTTTTAAACTTATTGGAATTGTATGATTGTAAATGATATGAG